>CAYNBG010000105.1:0-4077 GCA_964395495.1 uncultured Staphylococcaceae bacterium | reverse complement strand
TTTAATCTTTATATCTTTTAAATTAACTCCATCGATATAAATATTTCCTTTTTGAGGTTCATAGTTTTTAACAATTAAAGATAATATTGTTGTTTTTCCTGCTCCAGTAGCCCCTACAAATGCACAAGTTTCTTTAGGATTTATAGTAAAAGAAACATCTTTTAATATCCAATTTTCTTTTTCATAAGCAAACCAAACATGATCAAATTCAATCTTACCATCAAAATGAGTCATGTCTATAGCATTAGGAGCATCAACAACATCTGGTTTAACATCTAAAAGATTAAATAATCTTTCACATGCTGAAAATGCTCTTTGAAGATTATTTAATTTATCTGCTAAATTTTGTATAGGGTTAAAGAAATTAGATAACAATAAATAGAATGATACTATTTCATATGCTAATAGATTGGTTTTTATACCCATTGAGAATGTTAAAGCGATAGCAACAAAATATAAAAACGACATAAATGGTCTATATAAGCCAAATAATATAGCAAAGTTATATTTAATCTTTCTTAAATTATCATTCTTTTCATCAAATTCTTTTTGTTTTCTATCTTCTTTATTAAAAATTTGAATTAACTTCATACCAGATAAATTTTCATTTAAGAAAGTATTTAATAAAGATACAGCACTCTTTTCTTTTTTATATGTTTTTTTAATAAATTTAGAAAATAAAAAAGATGATACAAATACAATTGCTACAACAGGAAGTAATATTAATGATAACATAGGAGATATATATAACATCATTCCATATACTCCTACTACTGTTAATATATTTTTAATTATATTAACAAATACATCTGTAAATAAATCAGACATAGATTGAGTATAGTTAGTAACTCTAGTAACTAATCCTCCTACACTCATCTCATTAAATTGATTTAATGACATCTCTTCAATATGAGTAAATACATCCATTCTTAATTTATAAATTATTCTTTGACCAGCTTTTTGTAATGTCATACTTTCAAAATATAAAAATAATTGATTTAGACATGTTAAAATAAAATAACCTACAACAAATATAATAATTAATTTTAAATTTATATCATCTACTTGAAGCAATTTAGTAACTTGACCTGTTGTTAAGGTTAATACAATATCTAAAACAACATTGATAACAATAAGGATAAATGCAATTAAAAAACTCTTCCATTCAGGTCGAATGTAAACCATATTTCTTTTAATTATTTCTTTAAAAGAAAGTTTCTTTTCTCCATGTAACTTATCTTTTATTTCTTCATTCATAATTAATTATTAACCTCTTTTTCAAGTTCTTGAAGATAATGCATCCTTGAATATGTTTTAGATATCTTTAAAAGATTTTCATGAGTATCAAATGCTTCAACTTTTCCTTCATTTAAAACTATAATCTTATCTAATTTAGAGACTGTTGATATTCTACTTGCTATAACTATTGAAGTTTTTCCTTCTCTTTTTTCTTTAATATTATTTAATATTGTTTCTTCAGTTTTTAAATCTACTGCACTAACTGAATCATCTAATATTAAAATAGGAGAATCTTTAATATATGCCCTTGCTATACTAATTCTTTGTTTTTGTCCACCTGAAAGAGTAACTCCGTTTTCTCCACTAACTGTTTCATATCCTTCTTCAAATGCTTCAATATTTTCATCAACTGCAGCAAATTTAGCAGCATCTATTATCTTTTCTTTATCTAACTCATCATTAGCAAAATTGATATTATTTTCAATTTTATCTGAAAATAAGAAGTTATCTTGCGGAACATAAGCAATACAATCTCTTAAAGAAGATATTTTAGTTTTCATTAAATCAATGTCATCTATTTTAATAGCATCGTTATCTACATTATATAAATGTAATAAAGAATTAACTAATGTAGTTTTACCTGATCCAATTTTACCAACTACACCAATCGTTTCTCCTGGATTAATAGTTAATGTTATATTTTCTAATGAATTAGATTTGCTTTCAGGATATCTAAATGTAAAGTTATTGAATTCAATTTTTCCTTTAATATTTTCTAAAACAATAGGATTTTCACAATCTTTTACTTCTTCAGGAGCATCTAAAAAAGATGATATTCTTTTAAGTGATGTTTTAGCTCTACTTCTCATTGTAAATACTTGTCCCATAGCCATTAAAGGCCAAATTAATGAATCAAAATATCCAATAAAAGTAACAAGTTTACCAGCAGATAAAGATACAGATTGACCAAATAATTGAACAGGATTCCCACTTACTGTACAATATACAAAATAGCTTCCAAATCCTAATATTAAAGAGATAATTAAAGCAATCAATATTGAAATAAATACATCAAATAAAACAGATATTCTAGAAAAACTAACATTCTTTTTTGAGTTTTCTCGAGCAATTTTTGAAAATTTAAATATTTGTTGATTTTCTTTTACAAAAGCTTTAATAACTCTTATACCAGTAAAGTTTTCTTGGGTAAAATCATATAATTTATCATATTCTTTTTGCCTTTCTTCCCATTTTTTTGACATTATTTTTTCTACAAAGAAACCCCAGACTACAATAAGTAATGAAGGAATAACTGCAACTAATGCTAAAACCCAATCAAGTAAAAACATTTTAACTATAACTAGTATTGATAAAAAGAAAGCGTCTACCATCATAACAGTTCCCCATCCAAAGAAATCTTCTATAGTTTCTAAGTCACTAGTAAACCAACTCATTATAGTTCCTACTTTTGTATTATGATAATAATTTACTGATAATTTAGTAGCTTTATTAAACATATCTTTTCTTAAAAATTTTTCTATACCATTAGAAGCATAAAATATAGAAATACGCCATGTAAATCTACCGACAAACATTATTAAAGCAACAATTAAAATACCAATAATAATATTTCTAATTTCTTCTTCGTGACCACTAATTGTACCATTATTAAAAAGATCAACTATATTACCTAAATATTCAGGAATATATAATTGAGCAAAATCTACTACTACTAAACCTAATATTCCTATTAAGAAGAATAAGGCATACTTTAAATAAAATTTATTAATGTACTTTCCAAACAACATATTTAATATTTTACAATATTAAAAATATTTAACAATTTAAATGCAATAAATTAATAAATAAATAATTTATTAATCTATAAACTTACCTTGTTCATCGTAATATGATTCTACTTCTTTTTTAGCTTCTTCATATCTTCTTATAGCACGCTTAAGATTAAATAATCTTCTATAATATTCTCTTCCTATTTCGTGTTGTAAAGAATAAGGGATATTATCAATTCTTAATTCTTTTAAATCTTTTACAGAGATATTTATAATAGCTGTTCCACCTTTTTGAATTAAACTAAGTAAAGCTCTACCATTATTTGAATCTAAATATGCTTTTAAAAAATATGGATCTAATCTATGTTCAATAGGTCTAATTATTAACATAGCACCTGTAACTATTACTTTATTTGAAGGTTCACTTTCTACAACTGTTGTTTTAATTTTAGTACTTTTACTAGTCATAATAATATCGTTTTCATGAATTATAAACTTATCATATTTTTCATCTACATTAACATATGGTAAATCTTTATAATTTACTAATCCATCGACGATATCACTAGATGTTAATATTTGATAACCCGTTTTTTTACTACTTATTTTATCTTGAAAGTTTCTTAATGTATATTGAGTACCAACTAAAATATCAGCTAATTCACTAATTGGTATTACATCCTCTTTTAATTCTAAATGTTCTTTAATTGTAATAACATTTTCTGGTATTAAATTATCTAAATCCATTAAAGATTCATTATCATATTCATATCTAGGACCATCTTTATAAATATTTAAAATCATCTCTGTATTTAAATTATCAGGTAATAACTTACCATTAAATCTTTTTAAAAATCCTTCATCTTTAATGAAACGAACTTTTCTATTATTTTTAGAAACAATAATTAAAAATGTTTTTAAATTACTATTTCCAAAAGATCCACTAGGCAAAGATATAATTGTATTAATATAACCATCAAGAACAATATTTCTCCATATTTCTTTATCTTTTTCGTTTAGTAAGACTCGAGGTTTAACAATTATAATA
>CAYNBG010000104.1:0-4171 GCA_964395495.1 uncultured Staphylococcaceae bacterium | reverse complement strand
AAATATTTAGAAGATTATGTAGGTTATTTAGATGTATTTAATTATAAAAAAATAGAAAGAGATAATTCACTTAAAAATCTATCTTTCCCTTTTAATGAACTTAGATCTGGTCAAGATAAGTTAATTAAATCTATTAAAGAAAGTATTGATATACATGACCCTATATTTATTGAAGCTGCTACAGGAATTGGCAAAACAGTATCTACTCTATATGGAGGAATACAAGAAATAAAAGATAAGCGAATTGATAAAATATTTTATGCTACACCTAAAAATAGTGGATTTATAAATGCTTTAAAAGCTATAGAATTATTTTCTAATAAAGGTATTAAATTAGTTGTAACTCAAATAACAGGAAAAGAAAAGATGTGTTTAAATAGTAAGAAAGTAGGTAAATGTAATCCAGATGATTGTCCATTTGCTAAAAATTACTATTCTAAATTAAAAGAGATCTTAAAAGAAACATTAAGAGAATTTAATACATTAGATGAAAATATAATTAAAGATATAGCTATTAAAAAAGAGATATGTCCTTTTGAATTTTCTTTAGATTTAACTAATTATAGTGATGTTATAATCTGTGATTATAACTATATTTTTGATCCAATTGCTTCACTTGAAAGATATTTTATAAATCCAGATAAAGATTATAGAAAATTATTATTATGTGATGAAGCTCATAATTTGGTATCTAGAGCTACTGATATGTTTTCAGCTTCTTTAAACGTATCATCATTTTTTGCTTGTTTACCTGATTTAAAGAAAATAACTAAAAAAAATATAGTTAGTTTAACTAATAAATTAGAAGAATACTTTGTAGATTTATCCAATTTTGATTTTAGTAAAAATGACCATTTTTTACTAGAAGATTATGAAGAAGAATTTATAGATACACTTAAAAGATTTCAAGATAAATTTAGAGAATATAGAAGAAAAAGAAAGAAATTTAAAAGTAGTTCTATAGATAATTTCTTAAAAGATTTATATAGATTTTTATTAATAGAAGGATCCTATAAAGATAATGAAAGATATAAAACTTATATTAAAAAAGAAAGAGATGAAATATCTATAAATGTATATTGTTTAGATTATTCAAAGTATATAAAAGATAGAGTATATCAATTCGATGGTAGTATTTTTTTCTCTGCTACATTCTCTCCAATTGATTATTATATGAATAGAATTTTAGGAAGAAAAAATATTAAAAAATACATAATTAAATCTCCATTTTCTAAAGATAATTTTAAGGTATTAGTAGATCCTTATATATCTTTGATATATAAAGAAAGAGTAAAAACTTTACCAAAAGTTATTAAAGATATTGAAGAATTTGTATATTCTAAAGTTGGTAATTATTTAATATTTGTTCCATCTTTTGAATACTTAACAATTCTTAAAGATAAGCTAAAACTTTATGCTTGTAATGTTATCTATCAAGAGAAAAATATGTTAAGCAAGGATAAAGAAAATTTCTTAGCAAACTTTGATAGTAGTGATGAATATATTTCTAATGTTGGAGTATGTGTATTAGGCGGAACATTTTCTGAAGGTATTGATTTAGTAGGAGATAAACTTATTGGCGTAGTTGTTGTAGGAATTGGTTTACCAACTGTATCTTTTGAAAATCAATTGAAAAAACAATACTTTGACTCTTTATCTCTTGATGGATATGAATATGCTTATTTAAATGTAGGCTTAAATAAAGTTACTCAAGCTGTAGGAAGATTAATTAGAAGTAAAGATGATAAAGGTATGGTTTTACTTATTGATAAAAGATTTTGTAATAAAACTTATAATGATTTATTTGCTAATCAATGGAGTAACAATATATTTATAAAAGATAGTAATCAAATTAAAAAAAATGTAAAAGATTTTTATTCTAAGTAATTTAAATAAAATTTAAATTAAAAATAAATGAATAAAAATCTTTTTTTATATAAAAATAAACTTAATTTTAACTGTTTTATGGTTTTTTCTCCCACCATAAATATTTTCTAGTTTATTTTTATAATGTTTTTATTTATAATAAAAAAGTACGAAGTTAACAATATTTTAGATATTAATTAGTAGTAAGTTAGTAGGTATTTAGAAAAAATTTAAAAAAATGTTAAAATTCTTCTTGTTATTAATATAACAATAAGTGTATAATATTCTTGCAAGTGGGAGAGAGTGGGAGATAAAAAAATGTTCTTTGGAAATTATGAATTAACATTAGATGAAAAAGGACGTCTTGTCATTCCTAGCAAGTATAGAGAAAAACTTACAGTTAATCTTTATTTACTTAAAGGGTTTGATGGATGTATCTCAATTTATGATGAAAATGAATTCACCAAATACATGACTAAGCTCCAACAATTACCATTTGAAAATCCAAAAGCAAGATCATATAACCGTTTAATCACTTCAAGTATCGTAGAATTCCAAATTGATAAATCAGGAAGAATCTTATTATCAAGTAAAATTCAAAATGAATACAAGATTGGAAAAAATGTTGTTATTAATGGAGTCTTAGATCACTTTGAAATCTGGGATAAAGATGCATGGGAATCTTATAAGAATGAACATGTAGAAGGATTTGAAGATGATGCTATGATGTTAGGTAATTATGAAAAGTGATGTTCATGTTCCAATAATGCTTAATGAAGTATTGGAGGGACTTGATATTAAGAAAAATGGAATTTATCTAGATTTAACTTTAGGAAGAGCTGGTCATAGTAGTGAAATATTACAAAGACTATCTAGTGATGGCTTACTTATCGGGCTTGATCAAGATGATGAAGCATTAGAGTTTTCTAAAGATAGGCTTTCAAAATTTGGTAGTAATTACAAAGTTATCAAATCAAATTTTAAAGACGTAGATAAAGTATTAGCTTCTCTTAATATTAAAGGAATTGATGGCGCGTTATTTGATTTAGGAGTTTCATCTCCACAGTTTGATGAAGATTATAGAGGTTTCTCTTATAGACTTGATTCCTCTCTTGATATGAGAATGAATCAAGAAAGTAAATTAACTGCTAAAACTATTGTTAACACATATTCATTAAATGAATTAACTAGAATATTTAAAGAATATGGTGAAGAAAAATTTAGTTATCAAATAGCTAAAGAAATAGTTAAGCAAAGAGAAATTAAAGAGATAGAAACAACATTTGAACTAGTTGATATCATTAAAAAAGCTAAACCAAAAAGTGAGCTTTTAAAGAAAGGTCATCCAGCTAAACAAATATTTCAAGCTTTAAGGATAGAAGTAAATGATGAATTAAATGTTCTTAAAATCGGTTTAAGAAAAGTTATTGAATCATTAAATGTAAATGGAAGAATATGTGTAATAACTTTCCATTCATTAGAAGATAGAATTGTAAAAAATCTATTTAAAGAATATTCAGTAGTAGAAGGAGATAGAAATAATGATTATATCCTTCCTAATGAATTAAAAATCCCTAAATACAGGGAAGTTAATAAGAAAGTAATTCTTCCTAGTAGCGAAGAATTAAATTTAAACCCAAGAAGTAAAAGTGCAAAACTTAGGATATTAGAAAGAACAGGTAGGTAGGATTTATGAAAGACAAATTAGTTAAAACAAAACACAGAGCAGCTCATTATTATTTTAAAAGAGTTGGTTTTTGCTTCTCGTTATTTTTAGGAGCTACAATTGTTGTAGCAATTCCTTTAAGTATTGCAACAATTGTTAGAAATAATAATGTAGAATCTAAAGATAGCGAAGATGACACTAAAAATAATGAAACTACTTCAAAACAAGAATTATTAAGATTTTAAATAAATTCCTCTCTTACAAAACAATTCGGGTATTTTAATAATACCCTTTTTGTTTGCTTTTTTAAGTTTTAAAAAACTTGAATATATGATATAATATAGATATGGGTAAAAAGGATAAAAAAACAAATAAATTTGATGATTTTTACGAAAGAAAATATCGTATATTTAGCGATTATTTAAATAATTTTAAAAATACTATTGATTTTAAAGGAGTTGATTATAAAACCTACTTTATTAAACATTTTGAATATGAATTTGTATATTCTTTAAAATTATATTGTCTATCTGAAGCATTTAATTTTTCTTTAAGTGCTAAAGCTAGTTTTATAAGAAGAAGCATAGAAAGCTATGTTTATATAAATTTAGCTAAAAACGATCTTTTAGATACAGAACA
>CAYNBG010000103.1:0-4240 GCA_964395495.1 uncultured Staphylococcaceae bacterium | reverse complement strand
TAACATATTTATGAACAAAGATATTTGTTCAAATGTCTGTCGCTACTCGAGATGCGGGATATAAAAGCTCGAGAATATCATGTCTGTCGCTACTCGAGATGCGGGATATAAAAGCTCGAGATTCAAATTAAAAATAAGGGTAGGGTTTTTAATTCATTACCCTTTTTTTATGGAGAATTTTATGGAAACTGGAAAATTTTATTTTATTAAAGATGATTATTTTGACTTTTTTAAGGATCAAAGATTGATGATTAACAAAGGAAAAAATCATAAAAGACCTTGTTTTTTCGCTTTTAAAGATGGAAATTATGATATTTATTGGCTTGTGCCATTATCAACTAGAGTTGAAAAATATAAGAGAATATATAATGAGAAAGTGAAAAGAAATGGCAAGTGTGATAGTATATATTTTTGTAAACTTAAAGAACAAGAAAGAGTATTTTTAATTCAAAATATGTTACCAGTAACAGACGAATTTATAGATTCAGAATATAGATGTTATAGTAATAATATTTTAAAGTTAAAGAAAAATGATGAAAATATGATTATTATTAAAGCTAAAAAATTATTAAACATTCAAAAAATGGGAAGAAATGTAATTTTAAATTCTTGTTTAGAAATAGAAAAAGAATTAATTAAAATGCTTAATGTAAAGAATAAATGATGATTTTATTAAAGCCTAAAAAGATTTATGATATACCTATGAGTAAAATAAGAAATAGAAATTACCTTATATGCTCGATTGGAGTATTATCTGTTGTAATTCTTTTTGGATGTACAAATTCATTTAATGATTATACAAATAGCTTCTATAAAGCATCTTTCTATTAATGTTAGTAATGCTAATTATAATAAAATTAAAAGGATAAGTGATGCATTTATTAAGAAATATAATGAATATACGATTAATAGTGTTTTGGGGTATACGTTATCAGGAGTATATACTGCTAAAATTAGATGATAATACATATAGTTATAAAACTAGTAGTGAAGAAATAATTAATATTTCTTATAACGAAGTTGGAACTAGCATTAATTTATCAACGATATTTAAAAATACATTAATGGAAGAAAGAAGATATAAAATATAAAAAAACATTAATTAAATATCTTTTTTATGATTATTTAAAGTATTTATGTTTGCTTAGTAGTTTTAAATAATTAAAAAATATAAGTAATGTTAAATTATTTATAATTTCATTATATTTATTTTGAAAAAGTATATATAAAAATATATAATATTTTTAGTTAATGGCAAAACTAGAGAAATTTAGTGACGCAAAACTAGAGGGTCTTTTTATAGATAGCCAGTTACCAAGAATTATAAATTAAAAGTGTTTATGAAAAGATACTTAAAGGAGTCCGTTATGAAAGAGAATAAGTTAAAAAAAGAAAGATCAATGACTTCTTATTTAAAGATAAGAATTGCTATATTAATAATTTTTCAAGTAATTGCTTTTGCTTTAGAAATTGTTTTTGGTGTTATGTACTTTCTTGGTGGTAGATCAACACTTTTATTAGTATTGTTTATTATTTCAGTTGTCTGTGGATTAGGATGTATGATTTTCTTAATCTACTGTTCAGTTATTTTAACAAGACTTTTATATAAAGATATCTATGTTAAAACTGTTACAAACTATGATAATATTGCTCATTTTCATTATGATTTAAAAAAATATAACTCAATTGGCATTAAAGAATTTAATGAAATGAATGATAAACTTGATAATGTAGAAGAAACTTATAATAATGTTATTATTTGTACAATTCCTAAAGATTATTCTGATTATCATTTTTCATATTTAAAAGATTTTGGTGCATTAAAAGTTATTGCTAGTGACGATTTAATTAAAAATTTAACTAATTTAATTAATGTTAGTAGAACATATAGAAATGTATTTGTTTCTTTTAAACTTAAAACAGATGAAGTTAAAGCATTTAAAAAAGATGAAGCGTTTCAACTTGCTACAATAATCAATGATACATTTAAAACATGTAAGCCATTATTATCATTTGATAGTAAAGAACAATCATTTTTACTTTATGTTCCTAGTATTGATTCTATTTCAATTTTAAAAGATAAACTTGAATACATATCAACTCATTTCTTTATCACAGATTATAATGATAAAGAAAATACAGTTATAGCTTTAAAAATAAGTGGTGTTGTATATCCTTATTCAGGTCTTGAATTTATTATGACTCATTTAAAATATGCTGAAAGAAAAGGTGATTTTATAAATCTTTATCTTCCTGATGTTACAACAAAAGGTGCTATCAATAAAAACTTATATAGTGAAAAAATCGGTGAATTTAATAAGCTTATCGATATATTTATGTCAGCTAAAAGTAAAAAGATGACAAGTATGGGCTATGTTGATTTAATTAAAACTTGCTTAAAAGAAATGGTCAATACAATGAATTTTGATTGTGGAGGTATTGTATCTCGTAACTTTGATGATAATAATTTTATTTTAAGAAGTGCATATTTTAAAAATAGTGAACAAGAATTAAATTTCAATACAAATATGTTTACTAATGAATTTGTAAGTTTTTTAAATAATAAAAAAGATTTTGATTCTACATATGTATTTTATGATTCAAAAGTAACTCCACCTGAGCTTAAAAAAGTATTTGATATTTATGATATCTCTTCAGGATATATTTATATTTTATTTAAAGATGGTAATATTGAAGGATTTGTTTATTATTTTAACTTTGATGATAAGACATTCTTATTAGACAACTATTCTCGTCAATCGATGTTATATTATTCAACAATGGTTGGTAGTTATTTTAATGAATATGCTAATAATGTTACAATTAATCACTACAAAAAGAATTTTTCTAATCTTTTAGCATTATCTCACTTTAAAGAATATACAATTAATAAAAACAATTATAAAATTGTTTCATTCTCTCAAGATTTAAAAGATTCTCTTAAAGATTTAGAAGTTGGTGATATTTGTTATAAGAAATTATATGGTAAAAATGAACCATGTGAGAATTGTCCTCTTGGAAAAATTAAAAAGAGAATTACTGAATTAGATGGTATTAAGTATTTATATAATGTAGCATCAGTTAAAGAAAATAAATACTTAGTATCTATGTTATTATCTCCTATTAAAGATAATGATAATTACTTATCAAATAATAGATTTGATCCAGTATTGTTATTAAATACAACATATTCTTTAATGGAAGATTTAAATAATAAATATTCTTTAAAATCAAAAGGATATTTAATGCTTATTAGATTTGAAAATAAGGATGAAATTTTAAAAAGATATAAAGAAGAAGGATATAATGATGCTTTAATTTATATTTCTGATAAGATGAAAGAAGAAGGAATTGGAAATGGTTCAGTTTACTTATATTCTAATAATTGCTTAGCGATATTATTAAACGAATGTAAACGTAATGAAATATTTACTCTTTCTGAAAAGATTGGAAGAATAATCACTGACTTTATGAAAGCAAATGATTATTTAATAAGCATTAATGAATCTCAATTTGTATTCCAATATCCACTAACTTATGTTTCTAGTGTAGATTTCTTTAGACATGTAGAAGAAGAAATGAATAAAGAAAAGCAAAGAGATGATAATTTACTTATCTTTAAAGAAGATAACATTATTAGACCAATCTCAAGAGAAGCCTATATTCTTCAACTCCTTGAAGATTCATTTAATAAACATAGTTTTGATATTAGAATTCTTCCAATGGTTAAAAAAGATAGCAAACAACTATTTGGTGGAGAAATTTTACTTAGACTTAAAGATAGCTTAACTGGTATGTATATCGATGCTTATGAATTTATTGATGTTGCTATTAAAAATTGCAAGATGCATTTATTTACAAACTTAATCATCGAACAAATCGGTAAGATTTATAAACAATATGGTCAAACAATCTTTAGAGTTAATTGTCTTGATAGATTGTCGATTAACATCGATTCAAGTTATTTCCAAACAGATACCTTTGTTGATGATATAGCTAAATTACTTCAAGAATATAATTTTAATAAGAATTTCTTATCATTCGAACTTAATGAAGTCGATATTATGAATAATTATGATTTAATTAAAGGTGTTGTTAAAAAACTTAAATCATATTCAATAAATTTTGTTTGCGATAACTATTCAGGTAAGTTTTTATCACTTGAAAAACTTAATAAATTAGGATTTGAAGAAATTAAGATTGGAAGAGAAATTGTAAAAGATATCGATTCTAATCCTCT
>CAYNBG010000102.1:0-4257 GCA_964395495.1 uncultured Staphylococcaceae bacterium | reverse complement strand
AAAGACATAAATTGATTTATGTCTTTAATTTACTTATGGCGGAGAAAGAGGGATTTGAACCCTCGCGCCTTTTACAACCTACGAGCTTTCCAAGCCCGCCCCTTCAGCCTCTTGGGTATTTCTCCACGCGTTTTAAATTATATCAATAAATAAAGGAGTTTAACAATAAAAATGAAAGAAATATTAATAAATTCTAATAATTGTAATCAAAGAATAGATAAATTAGTAAGAAAGTATTTAAATGATGCTCCTTTAAGTTTTATTTATAAAACATTTAGAAAGAAAGATATAAAAGTTAATGGACATTGGGTTGATAAAGATTATATTTTAAAAGAAAACGATATCGTTAGAATTTATATTAAAGATGAAACTTTAAATGAATTTAATAATCCTAAAAAAGTAGAATCTATTAAATTTAATGATTTAGATATCATTTATGAAGATAAAAATATATTGATTGTTAATAAGCCAAAAGGACTATTAGTTCATGGTGATAGTGAAGAAAAAAGAATTACATTAACAAATAAAGTTCAATCTTATTTATCATCAAAAGGTGAATTTGTATCTAATGGGAACGATTATGTACCATCTCCAGTTCATAGACTTGATAGAAATACATCTGGTTTAGTAGTTTTTAGTAAAAATTTACAAGCTAGTCAAGAATTATTAGAGTTATTTAAGACTAAAGAAGATATTGAAAAATATTATATATGTTTAGTTAACGGAATTACTCAAAATAAAGGCGAAATAAATATTCCTTTAAAAAAAGATAGTGAAAAGGGAATTGTTTTTGCTACCTCTTTAGCTAATGGAGGAAAAGAAGCAAAAACAATTTACACAAAATTAGGTAATAATAATAAATATAGCTTACTTCTTGTTAATTTAATTACTGGTAGAACACATCAAATAAGAGTTCATTTTAAAGAAATTGGACATCCTTTATTAGGTGATTCAAAATATGGTGATTTTAAAATTAATAAGGCATTTAATAGTGAATTTAATTATGATAATCAATTTTTACATGCTTATAAGATAGTGTTTAAAGATGTTAAAGGAACATTAAGTTATTTAAAAAATAAAACATTTATTGCTCCATTAAATAAAAAAGAAAAAGAGATACTTAACAAGTTAAATATCTCTTATAAATTATAGAATTAATAATTATTATTAATCGTGGACATAAAGACCAACAGTCTTTTTAACTTTTCTTAATGTCTTATTAGCAACTTTACTAGCTTTAATAGCGCCTTCTGTTAAAACTTTATCAATGATTCCTGAAGATATAATTTCTTCATATCTTTTCTTGAATGGTTCAAGTTCAGCAACGACTACATCAGCAACTGCTTTTTTAAATTCCCCATATTTATGGCAATCTTTAAATTTACTTTCAGCTTCTTCAACTGTAATATTGCTTAAAGAAGCATAGATTGTTAATAAATTAGAAATACCAGGTTTATTAATTGGATCATATTTGATATCACTTCCTAAATCTGTAACAGCAGACATAATTTTCTTTCTAATTACTGGTAGATCATCAAGTAAGAAGATATCACCTTTTGGATCACTTTTTGACATTTTTTTAGTAGGATCTGAAAATGACATAATTCTTGCTCCGACCTTAGGAATAATAGGCTCAGGCATAGTAAATATGTCTTTTTGATATCTATTATTAAATCTATTAACTAAATCTCTACATAATTCAACATGTTGCTTTTGATCTTCACCAACTGGAACAACATCAGCATTATATAAAAGGATATCTCCACACATTAAAACAGGATAAGCAAATATACCTAATCCAATTGCTTTTTGATCTAATTTTGTACATTTATCTTTAAATTGAGTCATACGTGATAATTCACCCATATAAAGATAATTTTGAATAATAGTATTAATTTCTGAATGGGCACTTACATCACTTTGAAGGAAAATAGTAGTTTTTTCTGGATCTAATCCTGCAGCTAAATAAAACGCAACTAAATCTTTAGTGTTTTTTCTTAATTCAAGAGGATCAATTGGCATAGTTAAAGCATGTAAATCTGCAATAAATATAAAATTTTCATAATCATCTTGATAATTTTTAAATTGACGTAAAGCGCCAATATAATTTCCTAATGTTAATTTTCCTGTTGGTTTAATACCACTAAGCGATCTTTTCATAAACTAAATACCTCGTAAAATTAATTATATAACTTATTTAGTTTATATTAAACTAAAAAATATAGTAAAAGTTTAGTATTTTATGTGAAAAGTGCTATAATTTTAGTAGAGGTTTTATATATGGAAATTAAACTTTATAACTCACTTACTAATAAAGTTGAGAAATTTGTACCAATTAAAGAAAATGAATTAAAGATTTATGTTTGTGGACCAACTGTTTATAACGATCCTCATGTAGGAAATATGAGACCAGTTGTCTTTTTTGATACACTTTGTCGTTTCTTTACTTTTGTTGGTTATGATGTTAAGTTTGTAAGTAATTATACAGATGTTGATGATAAGATAATTAATAAAGCTCTTCAAGAAGGAGTAAATGAAAAAGAGATCACCGAAAGATATATTGCAAGATATAGAGAGTGCTTATCTTCATTAAATGTTTTACCTGCATATAAAAACCCTAGAGTCACTGAATATATGGATAAAATTATTTCTTATATTGATGGTTTAGTTAATAAAGGAAATGCATATGTTATTGATGGAGAAGTGTTTTTTGATGTTAAATCAGTTAAAGATTATGGAACATTATCAAAAATAAATATTGATGATTTAATTTCTGGAGCAAGAGTAGAAGAAAATAGTAAAAAGAAATGTAGTTTAGATTTCTTATTATGGAAAAAGACTGAAAAAGGCATTAAATGGGATACTAAATGGTGTTTAGGTAGACCTGGATGGCACACAGAATGTTGTGTTATGATCGATTCTATATTTAATGGAGAAATCGATATACATGGTGGTGGTATGGATTTAAAATTCCCACATCATGAAAACGAAATAGCCCAAGCAACAGCTATGCATAATAGTAAAATAGCTCATTATTGGGTACATAATGCTATGATGAATATAAATGGTGATAAGATGTCAAAATCTTTAGGAAATGTTATTCTAGCAAAAGATGCTATTAATGAATATGGTCCTGATGTTTTAAGATTGTTTTTATTAAATGCTCCATATAGAAGCATTATTAATTTAAGTGATAAAACTATTCAAGATACCCAATCAATTTTAGCTAAAATTTCAAATTGTTATAAACAACTTAACTTAATCTTAGGAATGAATAAAAAATATGAGAAGATCAATAGTGAACTTGTTAAACCTTTCTTAGAATATTTAGCTAATGATATGAATATTAGTAATGGTGTTACTTATTTGCTTGATTTGATTAAACAAGCAAATGCTTTAATTAGAGTTAAAGAATATGATTTTAAAGCTATAAATGATTTATTTAATGCTTTAAATGATATTTTATGGATTTTAGGCTTACATTTCTCTTATAAAGAGTTTTCAAACGATGAAGTTATAATGTATAATAATTATATTGAAGCAAAGCAAAATAAAGATTTTGCTACAAGTGATGTTTTAAGAAATAAACTTATAGAATTAAAAATAATTTAAGGAGGGAGAGTATGGCTTTTTTAAATGTATTAGAGGCTACAACAACAAGTTCATCTGCAAATTGGGCTAATACGATTGATGGATGGATTGTTGAGTGGTTTAACACCGGGTTTAATGGAGCGACTTCTCCTATTTTAAGTAATACAATTTTAATTGTTTTATCTTTATTAACTGCAACATTTTTCTGTGGTTGTATTGGTTTTCAAAGAGAAATCAATGGACACGCTGCTGGATTTAGAACACATATTTTAATCGGTTTAGGAAGTTCGTTGATTATGATTTTATCTGTTTACGGATTAAGTAATGGAGCAACACGTGATCCGATGAGATTTGCTGCTGCTGGAGTTACAGGTATTGGATTTTTAGGAGCTGGAAGTATTATTCAAAACGGATTTAATGTTAAAGGATTAACTACAGCTGCTTCAATTTGGGTAACAATGGCTATTGGTATGTGTTGTGGTGAAGGCTATTTTGTAATCGCAATATTAACTACAATTATTGCTTTATTATGTTTAACTTTATTCTCAAAATTTGAGTTATTAGCAAGTAAAAGGAATAGCAACGTTATGGTAGTTGTAAAAGAAGATGTTCCGGTTTTATCTAAGATATTAGATATCTCGGAAAAAATGAATATAACTATTAAAG
>CAYNBG010000101.1:0-4277 GCA_964395495.1 uncultured Staphylococcaceae bacterium | reverse complement strand
TGCTCTTGTTTATGGACAAATGAACGAAGTTCCTGGAGCTAGAATGAGAGGTGCATTAACTGCATTAACTTTAGCTGAATATTTTAGAGATAATATGCATTTAGATGTTCTTTTCTTTATTGATAATATTTATAGATTTACTCAAGCGGGAAGTGAAGTTAGCGCTTTAATTGGACGTATGCCTTCAGCTGTTGGATATCAACCTACACTTGCTACAGAAATGGGCCAACTTCAAGAAAGAATTACTTCGACAAAAGATGGTTCAATTACATCAATTCAAGCTGTTTATGTTCCAGCTGACGATTTAACTGACCCAGCACCTGCTACAACGTTCTCTCATCTTGATGCTAAGACAGTTCTTGATAGAAATACAGCTGCTTTAGGTATTTATCCAGCAGTTGATCCTCTTGAATCAAGTTCAGTTATTCTTGATCCAAAAATTATTGGTGAAGAACATTATAACGTTGCTCGTGGTGTTCAATCCATTCTTCAACGTTATAAAGAACTTCAAGATATTATTGCTATTTTAGGTGTTGAAGAATTAAGTGAAGATGATAAATTAATTGTTGCTAGAGCAAGAAGAATTAGAAACTTCTTATCTCAACCTTTCCATGTTTCTGAAAGTTATACAGGATATAAAGGTCAATATGTTAAATTAAGTGATACAATTCGTTCATTTAAAGCTATTTTAAGTGGAGATTATGATAAATATCCTGAAGATGCTTTCTTATATGTTGGAACAATTGAAGATGTAGTTAAAAAAGCGGAAGGTAAATAGATGAAAAGCAATCAATTTCAATTTACTATATATTCTAGTGATGGAAAAAAAGTTTCTTTAGAAATTGAAGCTTTATATGTTAATGTACCTGGATATGGTGTGCGTGGTATATTAAAAGGTCACGAAAAAATGATATGTAATTTAGATATATCATCTATTTATGTATACTCAAATAACGAAAAGAAATATTTTGCTTTAAGTGGAGGAGTTCTTGATGTTAAAAAGAATGAAACTATAATTTTAGCAGATACATTTGAAGAAAGAAGTGAAATAGATAAAGATAGAGCTTTAAAAGCAAAAGAAAATGCCATAAAAAAGCTTAATGAACTTAAGAAAAATGATGTTAACTATAAATTAGTTGAATTATCCTTAAAAAAAGCAATTAATAGATTATCTATTTTGTAGTAATATATTTATATAAGGAGCTTTTTATATGAAAAACTTTATATTTATATCTCCGCATTTTCCAGATTCTTACTGGAGATTTTGTTTAGCGCTTCAAAATAGAGGTTTTAATGTTTTGGGTATTGGAGATGGTCCTTATAACGAAATAAGTGAACAATGTAAAGAATCTTTAACAGAATATAATTGCTGTCCAAACATGGATGATTTTGAAAACGAAAGAAGAAGTGTTGAATATTTTCAAAATAAATATGGACCCATTGATTATCTTGAATCTAATAATGAATATTGGCTAATTAAAGATGCTAAATTAAGAACAATTTTTAACATTACAAGTGGTGTAAATGATGAAACAGTTATTCCATTTAGAAGTAAAATAGCTCAAAAAGAGATATTTAACGCTAATGGTATTAAATGTGCAAGATATACAAGCGATAATACAAAAGAAGGAATTTTAAAATTTATTGATGAAGTTGGTTTCCCTATTTTTACTAAACCTGATGATGGTGTTGGTGCTCAAGGCACAATGAAAATTAATAATTATGAAGATTTAGATAAATTTTTAGCAACAAAAGATAATTTAAGAAAATATATAATTGAAGAATATATTGATGGTAGTATTGTTTCTTTTGATGGAATTGCTAATTCTAAAAGTGAAGTAATATTTTGTACGCAAAATATTTTTGCAGTTAATAATGATGAAATTGTCCATAATAATTTAGATGATATGTACTATACTGATCCTTATTTATCTAAAGAATTTGAAGATTTAGGAAGAAAAGTAGTTAAAGCTATGAAATTAAATAAAAGATTTTTTCATATTGAATTTTTTGAACTTAAAAAAGATTACCCTCATCTAGGGAAAAAAGGAGATAGAATTCCGCTTGAAGTTAATGCTAGACCTGCAGGAGGATACACACCTGATTTAATTAATTTTGCAAATTCTGTTTCTTGCTATGATATTTATGCTGATTGTATTGCATATGATGAAAATAGATTTTATATGGATCACCCTAAGTATTATGCAGTAAGTTGTAGCAGAAGGTTTACATCAAACTACGTGCATTCAAATGATGAAATATTAAATAAATATAGAAATAATATATGCATGTTTGGTGATTTTCCAAGAGCTTTAAGTGATGACATGGGTGATTATTATTTTATTGCAAAATTTAAAGATAAAGAAGATATGTTTGAATTTGATAAATATGTTAGGAGTAAAAAATGAATAATTTTGATTTAGACGAAAAATTTAAAAATAAGAGACTTGATGCTGATGATTTTTATGCTGTAATTGAAATATCAAAAGGCATGAAAAATAAATATGAATTTGATCACGAAACGGGAATGCTATATTTAGATAGAGTTTTATTTACTTCGACCCATTATCCTGAAAATTATGGGTTTATTCCTTGTACATTAGCTGAAGATGGTGACCCATTAGATGTTTTAGTTGTATGTAGTGAAACTATTGTTCCTTTAGCAACTGTTAGATGTAAAGCGATTGGTGTTGTTAAAATGATTGATAGTGGTAGTAAAGATTATAAAATTATTGCTGTACCTTTAAATGATCCGCTATATAATGGATATGAAGATATTGATGATTTACCAAAACATCTTCTTGAAGAAATAAAACATTTCTTCAAAGTTTATAAAACACTTGAAGGTAAAGTCACAGAAATTAAAGATATTTATGATAAAGCTGAAGCTGCTGAAATTATTGAAAGTTGTAAGGCTGCAGCTAAAAAGAACTAGGAATTCATATTGTTTTTAATATGTTCAAGCTTTTCGTTGCTTATTATTTTATAAATTTCTAAATGTCTTTTATTAAATAAATAAAGACCCCAATAATAAAATAGAATATCTAAAAACTCAATAAAATTGGATATTCTTTTTTTATTTAATGAAGATAATTTATATCCAAAATAGGTTTTTAAAAATAATTCTTTTTGATTTTCATTTAAATTATTTTCACTAATAAATGAAGCGATATCAAATAAAGGATTATTCATTCCAGCGTATTCCCAGTCTATAAAATAAGTTTTACTATATGTGAATAAAATATTACCTTTTACTAAATCGTTATGGCATAAACACATATCTTCTTTATCAAAACAATTTTTAACATTTTTAATAACTATATTTTCATAATCTTGATTAAGTAATTCATCATCTTTTATATTCTGTTTATATAATTTTAATCGCGAAAACATATCGTATTTTGCGGAAACATTGATCTTTGCTTTATGAAATTTTTTAAGTAATTTAGCAACTGAAATTATTTCATAATCACTAGGAGTATCTTTATAAGATTTTGATCCATGTATAAATTTAGATATTTTAACACCTGTATCTGTAGAATAATAAACTATTTTTTCAACATAATTGAGTACACTAATTGCGTTATAAATATCCGCTTCATCATTATAATTTATGCTTTCATCTTTGTTTTTTAAAGGAATTCTTAAAACGTATGCATCATTAATTAAAAAGTTTTGATTTGAAAAACCAGAGAAGATTTCTTCGATAGATTTTACATTTATATTTGTTAATTTAATAAATAATTCTTTTGCTTCTTTCTTATTTATCATATTAAAACCTCTTAGAATCTTTTAAAAGAAGTGGTATATCATATTTAAATTTATTGATATTAAATGTTTCATAACTTAAGATATTAACCTTTCCAGGCATATCTGCTTTTTTAACATTTTTAATTTTAGTGTACATTACTTCACCAACAGTATTATTTGATAGATATATTGCAATTTCTGAAGCTATTTCTTTTTCTTTTAAAGTTGGATTTAATGAAAAAATACAAACATGAGGACCATGTGATTTATTTATATGTAAAAAATAGTAATCTTTTTTAGCTTCTTTAAAGGTTAAATAATCATTTTGAATATTATTTTTACCATATCCAATTTTTGTGTTATCTACCATAATATAATATGGTTTTACTTTAGAAATTTCTTTCTTTTTAATCTTATGATTAGTTTTTAAAATGTTATTCTTTTCAAGTTCATCAATTAATTCTAAATAATCTTCTTCATTTAAAAAAGAAAGGGTATTTAATATGGTTTCTAAATATTCTTTTAAA
>CAYNBG010000100.1:0-4287 GCA_964395495.1 uncultured Staphylococcaceae bacterium | reverse complement strand
CTTTATCGATGCATGTTTAGGAGCTGATTTAATTGTTCCTACAGTTTATGGAGATGTTCAATTATCTCTTCCTCAAGGAACTCAACCAAATCAAGTACTTCGTATTAAAGGGAAAGGTGTAAAAGATGTAAGAGGTTCATCTTGTGGAGATGAATATGTTAAAATAGATATAAAAATTCCTACATATTTAAATTCAAAAGAAAAAGAAGCATTAGAAGCTTATAAAAAAGCTAAAGGTTCAGATAGTTTAGGTGATAAATTTAAAAGAGCTTTTAAAAAATAAAAGTAATAAATGAGTGATTTTTTCACTCATTTATACTATTATTATATGTGCATATTAAGAAGGTTTAAAATTTATGGCTAAATGTAAATATTGTGGAGAAAACATTACTAAATTTGACAAAGAGATTTGCCCATTTTGTGGTAGTAAAGATCCAATCGATTATACTAAACAAGATACTTGTGATGTTACTCAGACGATGAATACAATATCTAGTGATAAAAAAGAGGAGATGCCTTTAAAAGAACATAAAAGATCAGTTAGCTTTATTTTATGTTTGTTATTAGGTTTATTTGGTGTAGATTCATTTTATTTAGGCTTTAAAAAAGAAGGCATTATTAGAATTGCTTCTACTTTAGTTATTTATGGTGGATTATTTTTAATATTCTTTTTTACAATATTTAAAGATAATTTAGTATTAGCATTAACTATACCACTTGCTATTATATATGTTATTTATATTATTTTTTCTATAGTATTATTATTCTTAAGAAAGAAAGATAAAGCAGGAGTATTTTTAAGATAATGCAAAGATATTTTGCTAAACTAGAAAATGGGAATATCGTTTTTACTGAAGACGATATTTTTCATATTAGTAGAGTTATGAGAATGAAGGTTAATGATGAAATAGAAGTAGTCATTGATGATGAATTGTATTTAGTTAAAATCGATTCATTTACTCCATTTTCTACTTCAATTGTTAAAAAAATAGATGAAAAGCATGAATTAAATGGAAATATTAGATTATTTATATGTCTTTTAAAGGGTGATAAAACAGAATTCGTTATTCAAAAAGCAGTAGAATTAGGTGTTAAAGATATAGTTTTAGTAGAATCAAAACGCTCTATAATTCATATTGAAGAAAATAAAAAAGAAAGTAAATTAATTAGATTTAATAAAGTAGTTAAAGAAGCTTTAGAACAATCAAAAAGAACATATTCTTTTAAAATTAATGATATAATATCTTTTAAAGATATTAAAAATTATAAAGCTGATATATCTTTGATTCCTTATGAAAATTGTAAGGATAATTTATCTTTACTTAAAGAAGATTTTAAAGATTTAAAGAATAAAACAGTTAATGTTATTGTTGGTCCAGAAGGTGGATTTTCTATTGAAGAAGTAGAATACGCTAAAGCTAATGGATTTAAAGAAATAACATTAGGTAAAAGAATTCTTAGAGCTGAAACAGCATCTATATTTATAGTATCTTTATTATCTTTCTTTATGGAGGAATAAAATGGAAACAAGCGTATATAAAATATTAGAAAAAAATAAAAATAAGTTTTCTAATAATAACGAAGAAGAACTATATTTTTCTAAATATAAATATTTATTAAAACAAGATTCTAATTTTAATAAATATTTAGAAAATGTTACTCCATTTACTTTAATTCAAGCTAATATCATTATTAGAGGTCTTAAAAATAAAGAAGATATGGATAACTTAATAATCGAAGGTTTTAATAATAAGATTTCTAATCTTAATGATATATTAAAAGAAAGATGTTTAGATTATCCATATATCAAATATGATGATTATAGAGTATATTTTCCTTTCTTTAATAGAATTACTAACGAAGTATATTCTAATGAAGTAAATAGATTAAAAGATTCTCCATATAATGATTTATTTTTAAATTACAAACCATTTATTGTAGATCCTTTTGATACATATGGAGTAGATTTATATGATTCTACATTCACTAAATTAGTAAGAGTAGATGAAGATTTAACATCTGTAGCATTTTATTCTTATCATATGAATGCTATATTTATTATCAATAAACAAGGAACATTAGATAATGTTATTTATTTATTTGATAAGTATTTAAAAAATATCAATAAATCTCATGTTATTGATAGAGTTAAAGAAGTAGTTAAATGTTATTATTCAAATAATTTACATTTATTTATTACTACATTATATAAAAATGAATTTATTAGTTATAAGGTATATAAAAAGTTATGCAAAGCAAAGAAAATTTAACATTTATTATTGAATTCTTAGGTTGTAAAGTAAATAGTTATGAAGCTGAATGTGTTGGTAATTTATTACTTGAAAAAGGATATAAAGAGTTTGATGAAAATAAAGACAAATATCCTACAGTTATAGTTATTAATACATGCAGTGTTACACAAACTAGTGAAACAAAAGATAGAAAAGTTATTAAACAATATAGAAAGAAATATAAAAAATCTATTCTTGTAGTTATGGGATGTTATACTCAAAGAGAATATGATTATGTCGCTAATGAGCTTGATGCTGATATTGTTTTAGGTACATCAAAAAGAAGCTTAATACCTGAGTATATTGATGAATTTAATAAAAATCATCAAAAGATTATAATTCATGAAGAGAATAATTCTATTAAAGAATATGAAGGATTAACATTAGTTGATTCTTTACTTACTACAAGAGCATATCTTAAAATTCAAGATGGATGTGATAATTATTGTACATATTGCTTAATTCCTTATATTAGAGGTAGAAGTAGATCTAGAAATAAAGATGATATCTTAGCTGAAGTTGATAGACTTGTTAAACTAGGTTATAAAGAAATTGTTTTAACTGGTATCGATATGGGAAGCTATGGTAAAGACTTTAAAAATGGATATACTTTTTCAGATTTAATTTATGAAATATTATCTAAAAACAAAGATTTATATAGACTTAGAATATCATCTTTAGAAGATAGTCAAATAGATGATAAGTTTATTAAATGTTTAAAAGAATTTCCTAACTTAGCAAATCATCTCCATATACCTCTTCAAAGTGGTAGTGCTTCTATTTTAAAAAGAATGAATAGAAAATATGATTTAAAATCTTTTAAAGAAAAAGTAGATTTAATTAGAAGTGTTAGAAGTGATATTGCTTTAACTACAGATGTTATTGTAGGCTTCCCTGGAGAAACTAGTGAAGAATTTGAAGAAACATTTAATTTCTGTAAAGATATTAATTTTTCTAAGATTCATGTATTTCCATATTCAAAAAGAGAAGGAACAATCGCAGCTAAACTTCCTGATCAAGTAGAAGAATTTGATAAAAAGCTTAGAGTTAGTAAACTTATAGCATTATCCGATGTTATGCAAAATGAATATAATAAAAAATTTAATGGTCAAGAATTAGAGTTTTTAGTAGAAAATTATGATGAATCTAAAAAAGCATATAGAGCTCATTCTTCAAATTACTTAGAATTTTATATTCCTAGTAAAGAAAATATAGAAGGAAAGATTGTAAAGAGTAAATATACATCAGAAGTAACAATAAATTTTGACAATGTAAAAAAATTATTTTCTCGATAGTGTCGTTATTTTAAAGATTTTTTTTGAATATGTCATACATATTTTGAAAAATGATTTTAATAGTATTATAATATTCAAGATTTAAAAAGGAGATTTAATTATGGCAGTACCTGCAAGAAGAACTAGTAAAACTACTAAAAGAATGAGAAGAACACATTATAAATTACATGTTAATGGAATTTGTACATGTTCACATTGTGGAGCTATGGTCCACGCTCATACTGTTTGCCCAAAATGTGGTTATTATGATGGTAAACAAGTCGTTAAAGGCAAAGAAGAAAACAAATAAGGCATATTTTAATGCCTTTTTTATTAGGAGAAATTATATATGGAATACAATAAGTTAATCGATAACACATTACTTAAAGCTGATGCAACAAAAGAAGATATTAAAGCATTATGTTTAGAATCTATTAAATATGATTTTAAATCAGTATGTATTAATCCTTCTTATATTCCTTTTGCTAAAGACATATTAAAAGGAAGTGATGTATTAGTTTGCACTGTTATTGGTTTTCCTCTTGGACAAATGAGCACCAAAGCAAAAGTATTTGAAGCAAAAGATGCTATTGATATGGGTGCAGATGAAGTTGATATGGTTATTAATGTTGCAAAACTTAAAGATAAAGAATATGACTATGTTTTAAACGAAATTAAAGAGATTAAAAAAGCAGTTGGTAATCATACTTTAAAAGTTATTA
>CAYNBG010000099.1:0-4337 GCA_964395495.1 uncultured Staphylococcaceae bacterium | reverse complement strand
GTTTAACTTTTTTCTCATAGGATAACTTTTCGTTACCTAAAACGATTTCAAAATTCATATATTGTATAACCTCATCTTCTTGTTGTTATTATATTAGCATAAACTCAAAAATATGCAATGATAATTATATAAAAAGCTAAATATTGAGCGTTCTTTTATACATAGTATAATAATTTTAAAAAATTATTTGTTTTATTTTGAAAAATAAAACTCTAGGTAGTATAATTTACCTATATGAGTTGGAACGATTTTTGGAAAAACATTGGTGATTTCTTTAAGCAAATTGGTGATTCGCTTAAAACATTTTGGATTGATGGTACTCCAAATGATAATGGAACTAAATCAACACCTTATTTAGCTACATTTATTCTTGCAGTTATTATTTTAATTGCTGGAATATTTTTAATTAAGTTGGTTATATATATTTTAAGAAAAGCTTTAAAAGTTGAAAAAAAGAAATTTGTAAAAGATAGAACTGCTAAAAATTTTGCAATAAAAACAACAGAAGTTATCTTATATATTATTTTATTTGTTTCTTTTTTAGGAATCCTTGGTGTTAAATTAGACAATATTACATCTATATTCTCAAGTGCTATTTTAGCAATTGGATTGTCGTTACAAGAAGTTGTTAAAAACTTTGCTAGTGGAATTATTATTTTAACAAGTAAACCATTTGTTGTTGGTGACTATGTCGCCTTCCCTGGACAAAGCGTAGAAGGAACAGTTAAAGATATTAAGATTTTAACAACAGTTTTAGAAACATTTAATAAAGAAGTTGTTGTTATTCCTAATAAAAATATTACTGATCATAATTTAGTGAATTATACAACTAATCCAATTAGAAGAGTTGTTGTTACAATTGGTATTAATTGTGATGGAGATTTTGATACTGTTAGAAATGAATTGATTGCTATTGCTAAAAGTGATAGTAGAGTTTTAAAAGAACCTAGTGTTTCTTGTGTTATTGAAGAATATTCTGATAATATTTTTTATGTAAAAGTTAAAAGCTATGTCAATAATGATGATTATTGGGATGCTTTATATTATCAAAACGAAAATATCTTTAAAATGATTAAAGAAAAACGTATTGAATTAGGTATTAAGCAAGTTAAAGTCTTAGATTTAAAGAAAGATAAAGTCTTCGATAGTGAAGAAGATAAAGCATAAGTATGTTAAAAACAAAAAAATCAATTTTTATCTTATATATTATTTTAGCTATTGCAATGAGTGGTTTAAGCTGCATTGCTTTTATTTTTAATTATCGGGAAATACCAGCTGCAATTATTCCTGCTAGTGTTTTTATGATTGGACACTTAGCAATATGCTTTTATTATGCTGCTAAACCACAAACAAATGGTGGAAAAGAGTTAAGAATGTATCTTCTTATTGCTTTAAGAAGTTTATTTGTTGTTTTGGCAATAATTGTTCCTACATTATTTATTGGTTTAATTCCAAATGCAGCTACAGAAAGTTTTGGTAAGTTAAGATATTTATTTATATTACTTAGTTTTTTACCAATAGCTGTATCCTTAATTTGTTTTTATATAGGAAGTAATAAAGAATGATAAGAGTTAATACTTTAACAACATTAGAAGATAATTTAAAAGGAATGATTTCTTTTGATTTTGATCATGTTTTTGTTCCTGAAATTTTTTCTTCAATTTTAGTTGTATTACTTTTAAGCATTATAACAATTATTATTTTTATACAATATAAAATTGCGATTAAAAATCCTTTAAAAGCTCCTAAAGGATTATTTAATATTGCTTGTATCGGTGTAGAAAAAGCTGAAGGATTTGTTACATCAATTATGGGTGAAAAGAATGTAGGTTTTACCGCTTATATCATCCCATTAATGTGTTATATTTTCTTTTGTTTTATTTTTGGTTTAACTGGTATGGCTTCTCCAATGACATATTATGGAGTTCCATTATCACTAGCTTTAATCACATTCATTATGATTCATGTTCAAGCTGTTAAAACTAACCATTGGGGTTATTTTAAAAGATATATTGATCCAATTCCTGTATTTTTACCAATTAACTTAGTTACTATGTGGGCTCCTTTATTATCAATGAGCTTACGTATGTTTGGTAATGCGTTAAGTGGATATTGTATTATGGGACTTGTTTATTTTGGTTTAGAGAGTTTATCTACTCAAATATTTACTGGTACAATGCCAAATTCAACGAGTGATATAGCTCCAAGTGCATTATTGTTTGCTCCAATTGCAACTCCAATTTTGCATGCTTATTTTGATCTATTCTCAGGCTTTATACAAACTCTTGTTTTCTCGATGTTAACAATGATTAACATTCTTCAAGAACAAGCAGAAGAACCTGAAGAAATTATAGATACTGCTTTTAATCAATAAGGAGGAAATTTTATGAATTTATTGACTAATTTAGTAAACTGGGTAAACGTTCTTGGTGGCGCTATTCCTCAAGATGGTAATGCTAGCGGCTTGATTTTCGTTGGTATCGGACTTTGTGCTTTATGTATGGGCTGCTCTGGTCTTGGTGAAGGTCTTGTTTGTGCTAAGACTGTTGAAGGTATGTCAAGAAATCCTGAAATGTATGGAAAATTAAGAACAGGTATGATTTTAGGATGTGCTTTAACTGAAACTACAGCTATTTATGCTTTAGTTGTTATTATCTTAATGTTATTCGTTGCTTAATAAGGAATTTAAAATGAAAAGAATTTTCAAAAAAGTATCGATTTTTGGATTATTTCTTTTTGGAACATTCTTCCTCTCAAGTTGTGAACCAATTAATGGGGATGAAATTACAGCTAAGATATTTCCAAATGTTTGGGCAATGCTTGCTCAACTTTTGGCATTCTTGGTTTTAGTTATTTTGATGATTTTCTTATTATATAAACCTGTTAAAAATTTCTTAAATAAAAGAAAAGAAATTTTAGACAAGGAAGTAGAAGATACTTATAAAAACAAGAAAGAAGCTGAACAAAATAATCTTGAAAGCGCTAAAAATATTGCTGAAAGTAAAGCTCAAGCTAAAACAATTATTGACGAAGCCAAACTAAAAGCTGATAAAGAAAAGGATCAAATTATTCTTGATGCTAAAAAAGAAGCCCAAGATATTGTTAATGATGCTTCTATTCAAGCTGAAAAAGCAAAGGTTGAAGCTGAAGGAGAAATTAAAGATCAAATTGTTGATACAGCTATTTTAGTTAGTAAAGAAGTTTTAAAAAGAGAAGTATCAAAAGAGGATAATAATAAAATTGTCGATGATTTTATCAAAGAATTAGACTCAATCAAAAAGGATAATTAAACATGGATAACTCGCTTTCTAATCGTTACGCATTTGCTCTTCTTGAAGTTGCAAAAGAAAAGAATTTAGTTGAAGAATATCGTAAAGATATACTTTCAATTTATGAAGCTTTAAAGGAAAACTCTGATTTTGCTCGTCTTTTATCTGCAACAAATATTGATAAAGAAGAAAGATATAAAGTAATTGAGAAAGTGCTTAAAAAGTTTGATACTGAAATTATTAATTATGTAAAAGTTATCATAAAAAATAATAGAGGATATTATTTAACAAAGATTTTAAAAGAAACGATTTATAGATTTGATGATTATTTAAATATTGAAGAAGGTAAACTTATTACTGCTTACGAATTAAGCGATGAACAAATTAATAAAATAACTACTTCGTTAGAAGGTGTATTAAATAAAAAAATCTCATTAAAAGTTATTGTTGATACAAGTCTAATTGGTGGATTTAAAGTAATGCTTAAAAATGATATATATGACGCTACAGTGTTACGTAAAGTTCACAATATTAAAAAGATGTTATTAAAAAAGGAGGAAGCTAATTAATATGGATATTAAAGTTAGTGAAATTAGCTCATTAATTGCTAAAGAAATTAAAGATTTTAAAAAAGAAATTGACTATAGTAATGATGTTGGTACTGTTGTTACAATAGGTGATGGTATCGCTCTTTTATATGGTCTTGATAAAGCCATGTTAGGAGAACTCCTTTTATTTCCTAATAATGTTTATGGAATGGTTATGAATCTTGAAGAAGATTCAGTTGGCGTTGTTATTTTAGGTGATGATGCCTTAATTAAAGAAGGTGACATAGTTAAAAGAACTGGTAAGGTTGTTGAAGTTCCTACAGGTGATGCTCTTTTAGGTAGAGTTGTTAATGCATTAGGTAAACCAATTGATGGAAAAGGTGAAATAAATTATGATCATACTGCTCCAATTGAAAGATTAGCTCCTTCAATTATGTCAAGAGAATCTGTCAATTCACCACTTGAAACAGGTATTAAATGTATAGATAGTGTCATTCCTATTGGTAAAGGACAACGTGAA
>CAYNBG010000098.1:0-4418 GCA_964395495.1 uncultured Staphylococcaceae bacterium | reverse complement strand
TGTAGGGCATCCTAAGCATCTTTTAGCTTCATCAATTGCCATCTCTTCTGTGTAACCTAAAGCTACTTCTTTAAAATTATGTGCTCTAACTTTGCAATCTTGAGAAGGCATTGGATTTTTAAAAGATTTCATGTTTGGTTTATATTCTTTATACATAATTATTTAACCTCCTTGTTAAATAAATTACACTTAGCTTCATCATATGCTTTCTTTTCAAATTCACTATACATTTTTCCTCTTGACATAGCTTCATCAAAATCAACTTCATAAGCATCAAAATCAGGACCATCTACACATGCAAATTTTGTTTTTCCACCGACTGTTAATCTACAACATCCACACATTCCTGTTCCATCAATCATGATAGGATTCATACTACAAATACATTCAGGAACATTATATTTTTTACAAACCTCAGTAACAAATTTCATCATAATAACAGGTCCAATTGAGATAACTTTATCGAATTTAACACCACTTTTAAGCATATCTTCAAGTGGTAAAGTTACTACACCTTTAACTCCATAACTTCCATCATCACTACAAGCAATAAATTTATTACTAGCTTTATTAAATTCATCACTTAAAATAACTAGATCTTTATTTCTAAATCCAGCGATAGATGTAACGTTTTTACCTGCATCATGAAAAGCTTTTGCAATTGGATAAGCAATAGCTACGCCTAAACCTCCACCAATAACACAAACATTATCTCCAGTTATTTCTGTTGGTCTTCCTAAAGGACCTACAAAATCATGTAAATAATCACCTTCATTAAGTTGATTTAATTTAAATGTAGATGCACCAACAATTTGAAATATTATAGTGACTGTTCCCTTAACCTTATCACTTCCTCCAATAGTAAGAGGTATTCTTTCACTATTCTCTTTTGCTCTAAGAATAATAAATTGTCCAGGTAACGCTTTTTTTGCAACAAATGGAGCTTCTATCTCCATTAAAGTTTCTGTTGGATTAAAAACTTCTTTTCTAACTATTTTATACATATAGATACTTCCTTAATAATTTCATTATAACATTATTAAAGAATATTAAAAATAATAATTTTCAAGAAATTAATTGTAATAATTTATATAAAGTAATTTTACTTAATTAATTATTTTTTTGCGTTTAATGAAGCTGATAATAATGAGAATACTGCAGCAACAATACCTAAACTTGCTGACCAATAACCAGCAGCAGATAATGTCATTTCAATCTTTGAATTTGTTAAACTTCCAATAATTCCAGTATCAAATTCTGTAGGGAATTGATTTTTATATAATGTAGGAGCTAAAAACATTAAAACAGCAAATCCTGTAAATACTAAGAATGCGATAAATGTTAATGCTAAGTCTAATTTTTTGCTACTAAAGAAAACAGCAATTAACATAAATAAAGTAGCAACACCAACTAAAATTAATGGTATTAAAGCAGCATAAGTAACATTTCCATCTTTACTTAACAAATTATAAAAAGTATAAGATTCACTGCTTGAAACTTGATAATCTGTACCAGATAAAGCATATGTAGTTTTTGTTAACATATCTAAACTAAATAAATAAAAACATACACCTCCAGCAACAACACTAATCAAAGTAAAAATTTTCGATAAAAGCTTTTTCATATAATTCTCCTTATTTTTATCATATATATTTTAACTTTTTTAAATCAAAATTAAAGTATCAAATTAGATAAAATATCATTTAATTTACTTTTATAAAGAATTTGCGCATTATCTTTCATATAGTTAAAATCATTTATTCCTTTAGAAGTTTCATAAACCTTAAATCTATCATCATTAATTAATGATTTACCACACAATATTATTAATTTTTCTTTATCTTTTAAATAATTATAAATTTCTCCAACAACTTTACCATTTAAAGATTGATTATCAAAGCAACCTTCTCCAGTAATAATATAATCATATTTATCTTGGATGTTTTTAAAATCTATCAAATCTAATATAGTATCAATACCTGATATAAGTTTTGCATTTAAAAACGCATATAAAGCTCCACTAATTCCTCCAGCTGCTCCACTTTTTTCAATCAAAGATAAATCTACATTTAATTTATTTTTAATCAAATTATTAAACCTAATCATAGATTCTTCTAATAATTCTATTTCTTTATCAGAATATCCTTTTTGTTTAGCAAAAACTTTACTAGCTCCATTATTTCCAATAAATTTATTATTAACATCACATAAACAAACGATTTCAATATCTTTTAAATTTATCATAGAAGATAAATCAAAATCTGCTAAATCTAAAACATTAGTAGTTAATTCGTTATTTTTATTAAAAAATTTAATACCTAAAGATGTTAATAATCCAACTCCTCCATCATTAGTAGAACTTCCTCCTAATGAAATATATATCTTTTTGCTTCCTTTATTTAGTGCATCTTTTATTGCTTCACCTAATCCATAACTTGTTCTATTTAAAGGACTAACTTTGTTTTTAATGTTTTCTAGTCCAATAATTTTTGATGAGTCTATAAATGCTACTTTTGTAAAGTCATTAAATAAATAATAGGTATTTAATATAGTTTTTTCGCTATCTATTGAATTTATATTTATATAATTACCACATATATAATTTTTAAATGCCTCTAAACTACCTTCTCCTCCATCAGCAATCGGATAAGCATCTAAAATGATTTTATCATTATATAAATCTTTTACTAACTTAGTAGATGTTTCACATATATTTTTAGAACTTAATGTTCCTTTAAAAGAATCCGATAATAACAAAATCTTTTTCATATTAACATATTAACATTTTAATATATAAAAAGCCTAATCAAATTTAATTGATTAGGCTAATTATTATATTATTTAACTACTATTTCGTTATTTACATAATCAACAGTATATTTAACTTTAGGTTTAATAGATTCATCAATAATCTTTCTTGCTAATAAAGTTTCAACATTATGTTGAATATACCTTTTTATTGGTCTAGCACCAAATTCTTTATCATATGCTTCATCGAGAATATGTTCTTTTAATTCTTTAGTAAAATCAACAACATAGTACTCGTTTTCAAGTCTAACTTTTAAATCGTTAAGCATTTTATCAACAATTTTAAGTTGAACATCTTTAGACAAATAATTGAAGTATACAATTTCATCAATTCTATTTAAGAATTCAGGTTTAAATGTTCTATGTAATAATGCTTCAAGTTGATCTTCTTTTCCTTCAAGAATTTCTTGACTACCAATATTACTTGTCATAATAATAACAGTGTTTTTAAAATCACATAATCTTCCTTGAGCATCAGTAAGTCTTCCATCATCCATAATTTGAAGTAATAAATTAAGAACATCTGGACTTGCTTTTTCAATTTCATCAAATAAAACAATTGAATAAGGATTATGTCTTACTGGTTCTGTTAATTGCCCACCTTCTTCATAACCAACATAACCAGGAGCTGCACCTATTAATCTGGAAACAGAATACTTTTCCATATATTCACTCATATCTATTCTTATAATATGAGATTCACTATCAAATAATGCTTCTGCTAATGCTTTAGCAACTTCAGTTTTACCTACTCCAGTAGGACCTAAAAATAAGAAACTTCCGATTGGTCTATGCGAATCACTAATTCCTGCTCTTTGACGTAAAATAGCATCGCTAACAAGTTTAATTGCGTTATCTTGTCCAATAACTCTTTTGCCTAATATTGATGAAAGATTTAATACTCTTTCTTTATCGCCTTTACTTATTTTACTTACTGGAATGTTAGTCATTTTTGAAACTATAGAAGCAATATTATCTTCAGTAATTACATCAGATAAAATCTTATGATTGTTTTCATTTGATTCAATTTCATCTAATCGTTTTTGTAAAGAAGGGATTTCTTTATATTGAATTTCACTTGCTTCTTTATAATTACCATTATTAAATGCTGCTTGTAATTTAAAATTTAAATTATCAATTTGCTCTTTAATATTTTTAGCTTCAACAATCTCATTCTTTTCTTTATTCCATTTATTAGTTAAATCTTCTTTTTCTTTATTTAAAGAAGCTAAATCATTCTCTAATTTATCTAATCTTATTTTAGATTGTTCATCAACTTCTTGTTTTAAAGAAACTTTTTCAATCTCAAGTTGCCTAATCTTTCTTTCTACTTCATCAAGTTCGCTTGGCATTGATTCAATTTCAACTCTTGTTTCAGCACATGCTTCATCAACAAGATCAATTGCTTTATCAGGTAAAAATCTATTTGTAATATAACGCGATGATAGATTAACTGCACTAACTAAAGCATTATCAGTAATATGAACACCATGATGAGCTTCAAATCTAGATTTTAAGCCTCTTAAAATAGATAAAGTATCTTCTTTTGAAGGTTCATTTACCATAACAGGTTGAAATCTTCTTTCTAAAGCCCTATCTTTTTCAATATA
>CAYNBG010000097.1:0-4500 GCA_964395495.1 uncultured Staphylococcaceae bacterium | reverse complement strand
CTGTAACGATTGCATCGGCATTTTTACATGATGTTGTCGAGGACACTGATACAACAATTGACGATATTAAAAAGATGTTTGGAGAAGAAGTTGCTAGAATTGTTGATTCCTTAACAAAAATTCAAAGATTAAAATTATCTAGAAATACTCAAGAAGATTTTGAAGCGGAAGATCATAGAAAAATTTTCTTGGGAATGGCTAAAGATGTTAGAGTTATAATTATTAAATTGGCTGATAGATTACATAATTTAAGAACAATCGAATCTTTAAAACCTGAAAGACAACACGCTTTAAGTAAAGAAACATTAGAAGTATTTGCTCCAATTGCTCATCGTCTTGGTATTTATAAAATTGAAAGTGAACTTGAAGATTTATCTTTAAAGATTGAAAAGCCTGTTGAATACCAACAAATCTTAGATGAATTAAATAAAAATATTAAAAATAGAAGTAAAGCATTAAATAATTTAAAGAAAAAGATTGCTGATATTTTATACGAACACAATTTTAAATTTGAAATAGAATCAAGAGTTAAGTCTATTTATTCGATTTATAAGAAAATGTATCAAAAAGCACATAAATTTGAAGAAATTTATGATGTTTTGGCTTTAAGAATTATAACTGAAAGTGAAATTAATTGTTACGAAATGCTTGGTTTAATCCATGCTAATTTTAAGCCTATTCCAGGAAGATTTAAGGATTATATAGCTGTTCCAAAACCAAATATGTATCAATCGTTACATACATCAATTGTTGCTGGTGATGGCAATATTTTTGAAATACAAATTAGAACTTATGAAATGGATGAGGTTGCCGAAAGTGGTGTTGCTGCTCATTGGAGATATAAAGAAAATAGCCATTATAATGCTAAACAAGAACAAAAGGAAATTGAGGAAAAACTTCATTGGTTTAGAGATTTTGTATCCATTTCAAATGAAAATAAAAAAGAATCTGCTAAGGATTATATGGATAAACTTACAAAAGATATTTTTGAAGCTAATGTTTATGTCTTTACTCCAAAAGGAAAAGTTATTGATTTACCAAGTGGATCTACACCTATTGATATGGCGTATAGAATTCATACTAAGGTTGGTCAATCGATAGTAGGGGCTCTTGTTAACGGAAATTTAGTACCTATTGGTACACCTTTAAAAACTGGTGATGTTGTTGAAATTAAAACTCAAACAAATGCGCCAGGACCTAATGAATCTTGGCTAAATATGGTAAAAACTAACTGTGCTAAGAGCAATATTAAAAAGTTTTTACTAAAGAAAAATGAATCAATTTTAAGAGAAGAAAGAATTAATAAGGGAAGGCAAGCTTGCATTGATTTTTTTAGCGATAGAGGCATTGATGAAAAGGAAATGAATGACTTATTATCAACTAATAATGTACTAAATAACTACCATTGTAAAACTATTGACGACTTATTTGTTTCCGTATACTCGCATAATCCTAACCCTTCACAGATATGTGATTTTTTAGGAATTAAACGTAAAGAAATTGATACACAACTTAATTTAAGCAAGAAGGAAAACTTTAATGATGATAAATGTCCTGTTACTGTTGATAATGAAACAGGGTTAAAAATTACACTTGGAAATTGTTGTACGCCAATTCCTGGTGATGACATTATTGGATATGTCACCAAAGGTATGGGTATAACTGTTCATAGAAAACAATGTCCTAATATTGCAAATGTTAAACAACGTTTAATTGATGTTCATTGGAAAGATAATTTAAATGTTGCTTCGTATCCTGTAGATATCGTTATTGAATTTAGTGATAGAGAAGGTTTAATTGTTGATATTATGACGATTTTAAGCGGTATAAGAGTTAAATGCACAGAGATTAACGCTAAATTTCATCCCGAAACATTGACTAGTAGTATTTTTTGTCAAGTTTGTGTATGTGATACTTATGAACTTGAAAAAGTATTTTCAAATTTAAAAAATGTTAAGAGCGTTAATGAAATAAAAAGAATATTCCATTAATTTTATATAAATTTATTCAAAAATAACCTTGTTTCTTTTGTATTATATCTAATTATTAGATATAATTATATAGGAATGAGGTGAAAATATGATTAGTGTTGTAAAAGGAACTCATGATGTAATACTTGATGAAGCTAGCAAGTATACATATGTAGAACAAATATTGATTAGAACTGCTGAATTATATGGATATAAAGAATTTAGAACCCCTATAATTGAATCAACTCCTCTTTTTATACGTTCAGTTGGTGATTCTAGTGATATTGTTAGAAAAGAAATGTATACCTTTTTAGATAAAGGTGAAAGAAGTATAACATTACGTCCTGAATTAACTGCAGGTGTTATTAGAAGTATGGTTAACAATAAATTGTTTGTTGATCAAGATTATCCTAGAAAAGGATATTATGTTGGACCATGTTTTAGATATGAAAGGCCACAACAAGGCAGATATCGTCAATTTAACCAATTTGGTGTTGAATGTGTTGGTGTTGATAATAGTTATAGAGATAGTGAAGTTATTATTCTTGCTTATAACGGACTTAAGATGTTAGGTTTTAAAAATATAACTTTAAAAATTAATACATTAGGCGATGAAGAAAGTAGAGCAAATTATAAAAAAGTTTTAAAAGAATATTTCGCTTCACATATTGATGAAATGTGTGGTGATTGCCATGATAGATTGGAATTAAATCCGTTAAGAATTTTAGATTGTAAAGTACCTGAAGATCAAGAAATTGTTAAAAAAGCTCCTAAAATGAGCGATTTCTTGACTGAAAGCGCTAAAAATTATTTCAATAAGGTTTTAGAAATTCTAAAAGACAATGAAGTTAAATATGAAATTGATGATTCATTAGTTAGAGGTTTAGATTATTATAGTGGTGTTGTCTTTGAATTTCATTACACTAGTAAAACAGGTAAAAATTATGGTGCAATTGGAGCAGGCGGACATTACAATAATTTGGTTAAAGAATTAGAAGGACCAGATATTGAAGGTGTTGGTTTTGCTATGGGTATTGAACGTTTGGTATCTGTAATGAATGATGATGAAATGTTTAATGATGTAGAACTTGAGGATACTGAAATTGATATTTATTGTTTACCAATTGGTGAAGAAAATATTGCGTATTCATTAAAATTAGTAAATTCTTTAAGGGCATATGGCTATTCTTGTGAAATTTGCTTAGAAAATAAAGGCATGTCTCAAATGTTTAAAAAAGCTGAAAGAAGAAAAGCAAAACTTGCTTTAATTATCGGTGAAAACGAAATTAAAAATGAAGAAGTTGTGCTTAAAGATTTATCAACTAAGGTTCAATCAACTGTTAAAAATGCTGATTTAATCGAAGTTTTGGATAATATATTTGATAGTGATCATGATTAAGAAGGAAAGTTTATGGAAAAATTAGAAAGAACAAATTATTGTGGAGAATTAACTCTTGCTGATGTTAATAAAGAAGTTAGCGTTGTTGGCTGGGTTAGTAAAAAAAGAAATTTAGGTAGTTTAGTTTTTATTGATTTAAGAGATAGAACAGGAATAGTTCAAATTTTAGTTCAAACCGATAAAGTTAAACTTTGTGAAGTTAGAAATGAATATATCCTCCAAATAAAGGGTGTTGTTTCAAAAAAAGATGTACCTAATGTTAACTTAAAAACTGGTGAAATTGAAATTATAGCAACAGATGTTAAATTGATTAATACTGCTGAACAACCTCCTATTATTATTAGTGATGATACTGATGCAAGTGAAGATGTTAGACTTAAATATCGTTATTTAGATTTAAGAAGACCAATTGTATTATCTAGGTTTTTAGTTAGAAGCAAAATTGTGGATATAACAACAAAATATTTTTCTGAAAATGGTTTTATTTATGTAGAAACTCCATATTTATCACCATCAACACCTGAAGGTGCTAGAGATTATTTGGTTCCGAGTAGGGTTCATAAAGGCTCATTTTATGCTTTACCTCAATCTCCTCAACTTTATAAACAAATGTTAATGGTTGGTGGACTTGAAAAATATTACCAAATTGCTCGTTGTTTTAGAGATGAGGATTTAAGAGCTGATAGACAACCTGAATTTACACAAATCGATATTGAAACAAGTTTCTTAAATCAAGATCAAATTATTGAATTTTCTGAAGGTTTTTTAAAGGTATTGTTTAAAGAAATTGTTGGTTATGATGTAAAACTTCCTTTAAGACAAATGGATTACGATTATGCTGTTGATAATTACGGAAGCGATAAACCTGATACAAGATTTGATATGATGATTAAAGATTGTAAATCTATTTTTTCAAATTCTGCATTTAATGGTTTTAAAGAAGCTAAATATGTTAAAGCAATCTTAGCTAAAGGTATTGCTGAACATTGTTCACGTAAAAAACAAGATGAATACAATCTTTTAGCTCATAAATTTAATTTAAAAGGATATGCTTGTTTGAAGATGATTAATGGTAACCTTGAAGGATCGTTGGTAAAATTCTTTAGTGAAGAAGAAATCAATAGTTTGATC
>CAYNBG010000096.1:0-4531 GCA_964395495.1 uncultured Staphylococcaceae bacterium | reverse complement strand
ACCTCTTTTTAAAGAGTTATAAACTCTTAAAAAGAAGTATATATTATGTATTTACATGATATAGATATTAAAATTGTATTAAGATTTAAACTTTTCACTAGAAAAAAATCAAATTATAAATAATATATTTATACTTATAAGGAGAAGAGGAAATGAAGAGATTAAATTTATTATTAATATCTAGTGCATTACTATTGGGTGTACCTTCATTAACAACATTATCTAGTTGTGGTTCTACAACTTCAAATAATGTTGCTTCTACAAAAGTTACTTTAACAAAAGGTGATTCTGTTAACCTTAATAGTTTAGCAAGTGAAAAAGGAATTGATTTAACCGATGTTAATAAGGATTATCTTATTGGTTACACTACTTCAAATAGTAAAGTTGCTAAAGTTACTTCAGAAGGAAACGCAATCAGTAAAGAAGCTGGAAAAGCTACTGTAACAGTTGTAGATAAAAATTCAAATACAACTTTATTAACAGTTGAAATCGAAGTTGTAGGATATGAAGAATATAGCGATGTAAAAGATTATCAAGGTAAAGGTTCATTTGGTGGATACTTTATAGACTTAAGCGTAGGATCTGAAATTGCAAGAGGCAAAACTTATAGTTTGACTTACAATAACGATAGCTTAACAGATCAAAGCTTATCTGCAGTTATATCTAATCCAGAAATATTAGGTTGGGTTGATAATGATGGTAATTATTCAATCGTAGGAAACGGAATTGGTAATTCTAAATTAGAGATCTATAACTCTAACAATGATTTAATTTATAGAACTGTTGTTAAAGTTAGAAGACCATTTGAATCTAGTGATGAAGTTATTGATTATTTATCTGGTGTTGATTACTTTACTGCTTCAGGTTATGGAGAAGGCGTATACAATGGAGATGAAAGTAAAACAACTAAATTAGTATTTAATGATGATTATACTGGTTCATATTATGGTGTTTCTCAAGAGGCAGGTGGAGATATTGGTAACAATACATTTACTCTTGAATTTGAAGAATTCTATTCAACATATTCAACATTTAGATTTAATGTAACTAATTTTACTAAATCAGATAGTTACACATTAGATTACACAGTTAAAACATTGGATGTCACTGAAACAGGTGATCAAATTAGATTATATTCAAGTATTATTCTTGACATCTATTATCCAAGAACAAATAAATAAAGGAGAAATAAAACATGAAAAAATTAAAAATCGCATTATTAAGTGTTTCTTGTTTATTAGGTGTTGCTTCATTTACAGGATTAACATCTTGTAATGAAGGTCAAAATCAAAATGAACAAGGCACTTCTATCGTTATTGAAGGTTCTTCAATTATTGAAAAAGGAAAATCACAAGTCTTAGTTGCTAAAGATGATAAGGGAAATGTATTAACTGATGTTAAATGGACAAGTAGTGATAAAGCAGTTGGTCTTGTCGATTCAAGTTTAGGTGAATTTACTGCTATTAGTGCTGGTAGTGTTACTATTACAGCTACTAAAACTGGTTATGCTAATGCTACATTTAATATCATCGTTCAAGATGCTACATTACCTAACTTAGTTATCGTAAATAGTTCAGACAAAACATCAATTAATAAAGGCGAATCATTATCATTAGAAGTTAAAAATAGCAATGGTTCAGTAGTTGAAAATGTTTCATGGTCAAGTTCAAATACTAATGTTGCAATCGTTGGTAAATCTAATGGTGTTGTTAAAGGTATTGGAGCTGGTACAGTTACAATTGCTGTTTCTAAATCAGGATATAATGCTGCTACTATTGAAATCACAGTTAAAGATGATGGGTCAACTGTTCCTACAGATGTATTCTCAATTACATATAAAACACAATCTGGTGTTAAATTTGATGGACCTACAAGCGGTAAAGTTGGAGATAGAATCGAATTTACTGTCGAAGTAACAGATCCTAATGTTGAAATTACAGAAGTAACAGTTAATGATGTAGCTAAAAATAAAATCAATGGAAAATATAGTTTTGAAATGCCTGAAGAAAGCGTTGTAGTCAAAGCTAAGATTAAAATTACAAATGCAGATGTTTCAATTTCAGGTGATGTCGTTGCTCCACTTACACGAAATTCAGAAGGAATTTATGAATCTAATGAAGTTTCTATTGAAACAGAATCCGAATTAGTTTATTTAGTAAATCAAGAAGATGGATCATGTAAAGAATTATCTATTACTGATATGGATAATCATAAATGTTTTACACAAATCTATTTATCAAGTAATAAAACAGGATTCAAACTTAAAGGTGGATTTAACTATAAATTCTATTACTCACCAACAACAAAGAAAACATGGGTAAAGAGAACTCAAGTTACTACTCTTCCATCAAATTCAAATCAATTATCATATTTATTTGATTCAGGTAGAGTTGATAGACAAACAACTAATCCAGATAATGTAAAAACAGTTACATATCAAAATAAAACAACAAATGAAATATATTCATTTACAAAATATAAAAACAACACTTCTATTGCTACAGTTGAAGATTATCAAGGTAATCATTTAGCAGATGTTTATAAAACAATAGAAAATGATGGTAAACAATTAAGAGTTGTTGATACATATGTTGAAACAGGTAATTATCAAGTTACAGATCGTGGAATTGATAATGATCAACCTAGTAAACAATATAGTGGTGTTTATAATATCTATGATAAGAAATCAGATTTCCCATCAAATAGTAGATTATGGTCATACACTCAAGATGATGCAGAATTTATGGCAAATCAATATAGTCATGACTACTATTCATTAGAATTAGATTTCTACGAAGCATATAGAGGAAGTTTTACAATCGAAGATACATTAAAATTTGCTAACTTAAAGGTTTCTTCAGTTAGTAATGTTAGTGGAGGATTCACTACTACTGTTGATTCATATAAAACATATGTTGATGATGAAGATGAAACTAACACTGTACATTATGAATATGATTTAGTATTATCATTTGATTCTACTGGCAGATTATTAAACTGTGATTATAAAGTTACAAGTTATGATAAGACTGCTTATGATTTTACAAATGATAAATTCTTAACAGGTGGCGAATCAAGAGGCAAAGTTACTAAGCAATTATCAGCTGCTTATACATATAGCAACGAACTTAGTGATGCTCCATCATTTGATTATTCAAAATACTTCATTAGCAACATTACAGAATTAAAACTTAATAACACTTCTGTTAATACTGATACAACAAAGAACATTATTAAAAAAGGTGATGTTATCGACACTGATGAAAAAATCTTAACATTTAAATACGATAGCGAAGAAGCATTAGATTATTGGCAATATGGTGTTATTGCTTCTAGTGATGAAACAGTTATTGGTCATGCTGCTAATAACCTTCCAAACGCTGTTACTGCTCTTAAAAAAGGTACTACAACATTAACATTTGGTAATCATACAACAAATACAGTTATGAAAGATGTTTCTGTTGAAGTTCAAGCAGGTAGTGAAACATTCTCTTACTACTTCGATGGAAGTTATGGAAATCCAAATAATACACAAGTCGCAACTGCAGATACAGTTTCTGTATATCAAGGCCAAACAACAACATTCAGTTTAAGAACTTCACCTAAAGGAAGCGAAAACGAAATCGAATCATTTGAAATGGATAGAACTGATTTAATTGATTTCAATTATGATCCAATAAGTGAAATTTGTACAATTTCTCCTAAAGTGGGAAGCGAAAATATTGAAATTCCTGAAGATGGATATAAAGTTACAATCACAGTTCATAACTCATCACTTAAATATAATAATGGTCAAGCCAAATTATATGTTTGTGTCTTCCCTAATGGACCATTTAAATCAGATGATGTATTAAAAGGAACATGGAAAGCATCAGATGGTTCTAAAGTTGTATTCTCAACAGATGAAATCACTGATAGTAAAGGTAATACATGGAACAAAGGTGTTCTTACTACAACTTATACAAGTACAACTGCTGGTACAAGTACAGAAGAATTAACATTTGGTTGGACAACAACATCTATTGGTTACTTAGACTTTACAACAATTAGTTATACAGGTAGTTTTGCTAGTGAAGCACCTCAACATAGTTTCGATATCCGTTATTCATATGATGATGATGGAAATTTAAAATTAGCTCTTGCTTGGTCTATTTCAACTTGGGGTGGATTAGATTCAACTTCTACAACTGATATTCTTGGTTCATATTCTGCAGGTGATGGTGAAGATGATGATGAATATTTCGATGGTGTTGAATTTACAAAATAGTTTAAATTAACTAAACAATACAAAAAGAAGGAGAAATCCTTCTTTTTTTAATATTAAAAAAGAGTAAGGAATTTAATACTAAATCCTTACTCTTTTATAAATTCTATATTATTTCCTACTTCTTTTTATTAAGATAATTTAGCTAAGAATTTTTCAAGTCCTGGATGAGAAGTCTTACCAAAATCATGAAATTCAAATGATAAATAACCAAATGTTCCATTAAATGAACCTACTACATAAAATTTAGCTTTATAATTATCATTT
>CAYNBG010000095.1:0-4544 GCA_964395495.1 uncultured Staphylococcaceae bacterium | reverse complement strand
TATTAGATGGAATAAAATCAATTGTAGATTTATATAATGATACTAAAAAAGATGTCTTATCTAAAATTATTAATAGATTATTAAATGAGTCTTATTTAATAAAAGTAAAAAAAGAGGATGAAGAAGATTTTTATAAGGCATTAGAACTTATCGATGATATGAACAAATACTTATCTATTATTGATTATGAAGTTAATTATGATAGAAATATTGGTATTATTTATATTGAAAATATGGCTAATAAAAATAGATTGCATATCAATAAATTTGAAACTGTTATTTTGTTATTATTAAGAATTAGATATTATAAAGAAAGTAAAAAAGCTTCATTATCTAATATAATTTCTGTTTCTTTTTCTGATTTAAAAATGGATGTTAAAAAGACAAATATTTATAAAGAAGAGAAGAGTGTGACTGAATTTATTGAAGCACTTAAAGATTTAAAAAAATATAAATTAATTGAATATTATAAAGTTAAAGATTTTTCTTTAGAAACTCAAATTTTTGTATATCCATCAATTTTGCATGTTGTAAATATTGATTCAATTGATGAATTAAATAACACATTAACTAAATATTTAGGAGACAATAAAAATGAAGAAATTAACGAAGATTAAATTGATAAATTGGCATTCTTATATAAATACTAGTATTGATATAAAAAACAATACTATCATCTGCGGAGAAAATGGTAGTGGTAAATCAACTCTTTTAGATGCTGTTAATTATGTTATTTCATGTGGAACTTGTAAATTTAATACAGCTGCTAATGAAAGAAATGATAGAAATGTTGAAAGTTATGTTAGAGGCAAACTTTCTTATGAGAATAAAAAATATCTTAGAGAAGGTGATGTTATTTCTCATATTGCATTAGAATTTTTTGATGATTCTACTAATACATACATGATTGTTGGAATTGTAATTAGCTGTAGTGTTGGATCTAAACTTGATAAAAGGTTCTATATGATTGATAAAGCTACAATTGATGATTCAAAATTTATAAAAAATAACAATGGAAAAACTGTTGCTGTAACATCTGGAGAACTTAGAAGCAATTATCAAAAAATTGGTAAAGAGTATTTTGAGTTTGATAAAACAACTGAACAAAATAAACTTAATTTATTATCTTCTTTAGGATTAGAACAAATCGAAGCTAAAAAATATTTAGAATTATTACCAAAAGCATTAGCATTTAAGCCAATTAGCGATGTCAATAAATTTGTTTATGATTATCTTTTACCTGAAAAAACTTTAGCTTTAGATAATATGAAAGAATCTGTTAGAAGATTAAGAGATATTAAAGGAACTATCGAGTTCGAAGAAAATAAACTAGATGGTTTACAAAATATTTACGATTTAGAACCAAGGTATAATAATTATAAGAGCGAAAACGATAAACTTAATTCCTTGCTATTAGATAGAGAATATTCTTTACTTAAAGCAAAGTTAGATAAAAATACAAGAGAAAAAGAATTAATAAGTAAAAATATTAATGAGTTAAATGTTAAATCTGATAATATTGTTAAATCTATTGAATCTTTAAAAGAAGAATTGAATACTTTAAAAAATCATGAAGAAGATAAGACTTTATTGTCTTTACAAGATAAAAAAGAGAAAGCAAATAATGAATTAAATTTATATAAAACAAAGAATAATGAAAATAAAGGAAAACTAGAAGAATTATCAGTTTATCTTAATAATTTAAATATTTCTAATTCGATTAAAGCTTCATATTATAAAGAAGACTATTCTTTATTTAATGCTGAACTTTTAGAAGTAAAAGAGAAAGTTAATGAAAAATACGAAAATACAATTGAAGAACTTCATGATTTAAATAAAGATTATAATGAATTAAATAAAAAACTTGATTATTTAAATAATGCGATTTCTAAACTTGAAAAAGGTATTAATAACTATCCTTCATATGCTTTAAATTTAAAAGATGCTTTAGAAGAATATTTTAAAAATAAATACAATAAAGATATTAAAGTAAGTGTTTTTTCTGATTTAGTTAAAAATATTGATGAAGAATGGAGAAATGCTTTAGAAGGATTTTTAAACACAAGAAGATTCTATTTATTTATTGATAAAGAATATTACGATGAAGCTTTAAGAGTTTATAATCAAATTGGTAAAGAAGGTAGAATTGATGTTTATACTGCTGGTTTAGTAGCTACAAATACTTTAAAAGAAGTTAATGAAAATGATATAAATAAAAATTCATTATTTACTAAACTTGAATTTGAATCTGAATATGTTAAAAGATATGCTTTTACTATATTAAATAATGTAATCTGTGTAGATTCTGTTGACGATTTAAAGAAATTTGATATTGCAATTACTAAAGATTGTATGCTTTATCAAGGTCATGTTTCTAGATTGATTAATCCAAAAGTTTATAAGCTTCCATATTTAGGAAGAGAAGCTTTAACATCTCAAATTAAAGTTTTAAATGAAGATAGAAACAAAGTTATTGAAATTAAAAATCAATTTATTGAATCTTTAAAAATTATCAACGTTAATAAAGATTATTTAACAAGAAGTAATAAAATTATTCAAGAAATTGAATTAAAAGAAGATATTTTTACTAGAATTAATTCTTTACAAAATGATATTATGGTTATAAATGATGAAATGAATAAACTTAATAATTTAGATTTTATTAAGAATCAAGAATTAATAGAAAACAAAGAAAATAAGCTTAATGAACTTAATAATGAAGAGGAAGAAATTAGAAATGATTTAATTAAAAAGAATGCTTCATTAATTAATTATGAAAATACAATTTTAGATTTAAAAGAAAAACTTTCTCATGAAGAATATCTTAAGAATATAAATATAGATTCATTTAATAAACTTAAAGAACTCTATAAAGATAAAACTAATGAAGATATTGAATTAGATATTAAAAATAATAACGATTTACTTATCGGATTTAAAAAAGATATCGAAAGTTCGATGAGAAACTACGTATCAAATATCGATAGAAAATGTGGTTTAGAACCTGTTATAGATAATTTAAATTCTTTCTTAAGTATTTATAACGGTATTAAAGATAGGGAAATTATTAAATATAAAGAAAAAGCTTATAAAGCTCAAGAAGAAGCGGATACAGCTTTCAAAAATGATTATTTAGTGAAAATTAGAGATTTTATTAATGAAGAAAGAGAAAATGTTAGAAAATTAAATAACATTTTAAAAGATCCTAAAAATAAGTTTGGTCAAGAACTTGAAACTTATGAATTTGTAATTTCTGGAACTGATGATTCAAAATTGAAGCCATATTATGAACTTATTGAATCAAATGAAGAATTTAATGTCAATTCGTTATTTGTCTCCTCTATTTCTAAAACAAATAGAGATTTAATGGATGATTTATTTGCTAGAATTACTAGTGATGATGATAAAGAAAATGAAAAAGAGTTATCTAAATTCTTAGATTATAGAAATTTCTTAAAATATGATATAAAAATCATAGATAGACATAATAACATTTCTTATTATTCAAAAGGTGGGAAAGGTAAGAGTGGTGGTGAAACACAAACTCCTTTCTATGTCTTTATAGCTGCATCATTTAATCAAATTTGTTCTAAGATAAAAGTTAAAAACACCCCTATATGTTTAATGTTTTTAGATGAAGCATTTAATAATATGGATGAATCTAGAATTGAATCGATGATGAATTTTTATTCTAAATTAAATATTCAATTATTGATTAGTGTTCCTACTCAAAGAGCACCTTCTATGCTTAATTATGTTGATACAGCATTAGGTGTTATTAAAGATAATAACAATACAACTGTTTTTAATATGAAGAAGATTTAATGAGTGATACTGGATTAATAATATTAAATAGATTAGTTGATAATTATGAAAAGTCTTGGGAAAGGAATAATAAGCCAAGAAATTATTTAGTCTGTGAAAAGCAAAGAGAATTTGATGAATATTTTTCAAATAAAGGCTTTGAAATAAGGGATTTGATTAACAATAATTTTAAAGAGCTAGAAAATAAAGGCTATTTAAACTTGAGATTTGATAAAAATAATTTACTAACAAAAGTTTATTTAAATATTGAAAATATTGATTCTATTTATGATTTTTTAAATCGTGATTCTAAAATTGATAATTATGATAGTGTAAGTAAAGAATTAGTCAAATTAAAAACTTATTATAATAATTCTGTATGTTTGAATTATTTAGATTTTTTGGTCGATCTTGTTAATAAAAAGAAATCATACAAAGCGGAATTTCTAACAATTGATGATTTAAAAATGTATTTAAACGGCATAGAAGCAATATACAATAATAAAGAAAATATATTAGTAAGGAATTTTAGTAAAAAAATTTTTAACGATTCAAAATATTTAGAAAATAATAAAGAAAAACTGTTTAAAATTATTAATAAATTTGATAACGAATATGATAATTTTGATCTTTTAATTGAGAAATATTTTATACATAAAAACCCTATGTTTTCTTATATTAAAAATGGTCTTGTTATTAAAATTAACAATCAGATTATTGATTTAGACAAATTTGCTTAT
>CAYNBG010000094.1:0-4549 GCA_964395495.1 uncultured Staphylococcaceae bacterium | reverse complement strand
GTACCTGGTCTATATTCACTAAAAAATGCATATGGATCAGCTTTATCAACATAATCACCATTAGCGTTTTTGAAATGATATTTATAAAATTGATAATTATGTAAATTTTCAATAAATATCTCCCAAACACCACATTCATCGACTTTATTTAATTTATGAACCATTGGGTTCCAATCATTAAATTCTCCAATAACACTAACATCACTAGCCATAGGAGCATAAAGTCTAAAACAAACTCCATCCACACTAACTTTAACTTTACTCTTTTTAGTTTTTGTAGAATCTTTTTTTAAAGGTACATCGATTATTTTCTCAACTTCTCTTTTTTCAAAGTGAGCTCCAAAGTACTTAAACGCTTCAATTGTTTGACCCATTAAGAAGTCATATAAAATTCCAAATGCCATATTAAAGTTTCCTTTTATTTGATACTTATATTTTAACAAAAATATAATAAAATAAATACAAAAATTTAATTTACATTCAATTTTTTACATTTTTTTAAATAAATTTTCATAATTAGCGAAATTTATTCGACATTATCGATATTTTATTTTTTCATTAAATGTAATATTTTCGTGAAAATAATTAGTTTTTTATATATTTTTTTACAAAATAAAAGGTGAAGCAATCTTCACCTTTATATTTATAAAGATTTAATCTCTTCTAAAGCTAATGCTATTTGATCTGGACATGATGTAGGACGAGTTCTACATGTAATTCCTTTAAGTCTAGATATACAATCATCGATATCCATTCCTTTAAGCAAGGATTTAATACCTTTTAAATTACCATTACATCCACCAATAATATCAATATCTACAATCTTATTAGCTTCATCATCATATGTTACTATGACTTGTTGAGAACATGTACCTACACATTTATGGGTATATGTTTTAATCATTATTTAACAATTTCTCCATATACTTCACCAAATGCACATGAAGCATTTGATTCATCTGTATCAATATGCATTGCTAAAGCGTATTTAGGAGAAACTCTAACTACTGTATCACCAAATACTGTTTCTCTACCTGTTCCTGAAATTTTAACGCTTACAATTTGACCATTTTTAACACCAAAGTTTTCTGCATCTTCTGGAGTCATATGAATATGTCTTTTTGCAACAATTAATCCTTCACTTAATTCTAATGTATTTCCATTAGCTGGATTAATAATTTTAATTGGAGCACTTCCTTTAATATCACCAGATTCTCTAATAGGAGCACTAACACCTAAAGTTCTAGCATCTGTTAAGCTAACTTCAACTTGGCAATGATCTCTTACTGGTCCAAGAATTGAAACACCACATAATGTTTTTTTAGGTCCAATAATATCTAATTTTGTATTAGAAGCAAATTGCCCAGGTTGGCTTAACATCTTTTTAACTTCTAATTTGTATCCTTCACCACATAAAATTTCAAGTGCTTCTTGTGTTAAATGAATATGTCTAGCACTAGTTTCTACTAAAATTTTTTCTTCCATAAAATTCTTCCCTTCACTTTATTAAACGAAAATATTGTATCACTTTAAAAATCAATATTAAAGATAACTTTTTAAATTATTCATCAGTATATAAAATAACTTCAGTTGGTTTTTTGATATCTTCTTCTTTAATAAAACATGCTGCCATTTCACCATCTTTAGGCATATATTTAATATTGCCAAAATTAAATCTTTCACATCTTACATTAACTCTATGAGATAAGCCTTCTACAATTACTATTCCACAAAGCTCACGATTTACCATTCCTAAAACTTTACAACTGACTATTCTTCCTTGTTTACCGAAATACTTTTTATATTTAACTAATTTAATGATTAAAGGTATTAAAAAATATAAGAAAAACATTAAATTTAAAACACCTAAAACCAACATAACCCATAAATAACTACTATTTTTATAACCGTTAAAATATCTATATGATACAAAAGTTAAAAATGGAAGAAATAATATTGTTAAACAAGCAAATATAATTGATGTAATTAGATATTCTTTCATTCCTTTAACTTCTTTTAATTTAAATTTCATCAAATAACCTCAAATTCAATAAGTATATTATACAACTTATTTATTTAAAATGTTTTAAAAATGTAGAAAATACCGATTTTTTATATCGATTTTTATTTATAATAAAGTTAGTATTTTCTTATTGTTATAAAAATATTAATTTTTAAGTTGAAATATTAAAATTTTAAGTTTAAACTAACGGCGTATGGAAAACGAACTTGTATCACTAAAAACCGAGTTATTTGATGCGTTAAAGAACAAGAAATACACTGTTGTTAGAGAAATCTTTGATCAATACGCTCCTATCGATATCGCTGATAGTTTAAATGAAGTTGATGAAGACAATAAAGAAGATGTTAAACTTATTGTCTTAATCTTTAGAATTATTAAACCAAGTATATCTAGCGAATTTTTTAGTGAACTTAATTCTGATCTTCAAGAAGAGATTATTAACGGATTAACAAATGAACAAATCGCTTCTCTTGTTCATGAATCTGCAAACGATGAACTTGCCGATTCTTTAGAAGAATGGCCTGCTAATGTTGTAGATAGAGTTTTAAAAAACACTAGTAAAGATCAAAGAAACGAAATCAATACATTATTAGGTTATAAAGAGGATACTGCTGGTAGCATTATGACTACTGAGTTTATCACTCTTTTAGATTCTAATACTGTTAAAGAAGCTTTAGATATAGTTAGAAAAACAGGAAGAAATGCTGAAACTATTTATACTCTTTTTGTTAGAAATAAAAAATTTGATTTAGTAGGTGTTTTAAACTTAGACGATTTAATCTTTGCTGAACCAGATGAATTATTAATTGATGTTGCTGATACTACTTTTAATACAGTTAATGTCAATACTGACCAAGAAGAAGTTGCTCAAATTTTTAAACGTTACGATTTAAATGCTATCGCTGTTTTAAATGATGATAAAAAGATTACTGGTATTATTACTATCGACGATATCGTCGATGTTATCGAACAAGAAACAAGTGAAGATATCGAAGCTATGGCTAATGTTGCTCCTTTAAAAGATGGCTATATGGATACTCCAGTTATTAAATTAGCATGGAAATGTATACCATGGCTTATTGTTTTAATGGTTTTAAATATCGGTTCTATTTTCCTTCAAGATCAATTCCAATTCTTATTAGGACAATTGACTGCAATAAGTGTTTTCTTAACAACTCTTTGTGATACAGGAGGAAATTCTGGATCACAATCATCTACCCTTATTATTAGAGGACTTGCTACAGAAGATTTCACAATGAAAGATTATCCTCGAGTCATTTGGAAAGAATTTAGAGTTGCTTTAATTGTTTCTTCAGTTGCTACTGTATTTACGTTTGGATTCTGTATGTTTATGTTTGCAGTAAATATTGTTAATATCCCTTCTACTTTCTGGCCTGTTGCTAATGGTGAACCTGAATGGATGGTTTGGTTAACATTATCTGCTATTGTATCAATATCAATATTTGTTACTATATTATTATCTAAAATTATTGGTGCTTCACTTCCATTTATTATTCAAAAAATAAAATTAGATCCAGCTGTTGTTACTGGTCCATTAATTACAACAATTATGGATTTAACAACACTTGCAACATATTTCTTATTACTTTGGGGAAGTTTCTATTTATTCTGGCCAGGAATGTTTGCTTAAAAATTAAATTTTTACTTTATTTTTTATATAATATTTGTTATATTATATATCGCTGCGAGAATGGCGGAACTGGTAGACGCGCACGTTTAAGGGGCGTGTGGGGTGACTCATACGGGTTCGATTCCCGTTTCTCGCACCATTAAAAATAAATGGTGAATTCGAAAGAATTCATTTTTTTTATTATTTAAATACAAAATTAATAAAATAATTATCAAAACTATTGTATTTTACAATTTTAATTATTAAAATAATTAATAGTTTAAGAAAGGACTTATTAATTATATATGTTAGTTAATGCTTCACGTATGTTAAAACTTGCTAAGCAAGGTCATTATGCAGTTGGTCATTTCAATACCAACAATTTAGAATGGACAAAAGCTATTTTATTAGCTGCTCAAGAAACAAATTCTCCTGTTATTATCGCTACTTCAATGGGCGCAGGAAAATATATGGGCGGATATAAGGCAGTTGCAGCTTTAGTTAAAGCTTTAGATGAATCTTTAGGAATTACTGTTCCTGTAGCATTGCATCTTGATCACGGAAACTATGATGCTGTTAAAGCTTGTATCGAAGCTGGATATACTTCTGTTATGTTTGATGGTTCAAGTTTACCATTTGAAGAAAATATTAAAAAAACTCAAGAACTTGTAAATTTAGCTCACGATAAAGGATTATCAATTGAAGCTGAAGTTGGTGCTATTGGAGGAACTGAAGATGGTATTACTGCTGATGGAGAAGTTGCAGATCCAGAAGAATGCAAAAAAATTGCTTCTTTAGGTGTTGATTTCTTAGCTGCTGGTATTGGTAATATTCATGGTATTTATCCAGAAAACTGGACAGGTCTTCACTTTGATGCTTTAGATAAGATTAATAAA
>CAYNBG010000093.1:0-4594 GCA_964395495.1 uncultured Staphylococcaceae bacterium | reverse complement strand
AAGGTGCTAAATTTATGACTCAAAATGTATTCCCTTCTGAAGTTGCTGATTTAGTAACAGGTATTGTTGTATATCTTTCTGGATTATCTACTTTCTTTGTTGTTATCATCAAAGATAAAAATCGTAACAAATTAATACAAAAAATTATTGATGATGTTAAAGCAAAACACGAACAACATAAGAAAAAGATAGAAGAACGAAAGTTATTAAAAGAAAATCAATCAAATATCAATTCAAACGACAATAAGGAGGATAAATAATATGGGTGCACAATTATTACTATTATTATCATTGATGCTAGTTTATTGTATAGCATTATCATTCGTAGCACTTGGAGGTATGTTCTCCGAAAGAAGCGGTGTTATCAACATTGGACTTGAAGGTATTATGGTTGTTGGTGGTTTCTGTGGTATTATCGCTTTAAAATACATGATGGAAGCTAATGTAAATCCATTCTTGTGTGTAGTTATTACAATATTAGTATCTATAGCAGCTGGTATGTTATATTCATTGCTATTAGCTGTAGTTACAATAAACTTTAAAGCTGATCAAACATTAGCAGGTACAGCATTAAACTTATTCTCTACTGCTATTTCATTGATTGTTATTAAAAAATTATGTGGAGGCGTAACTTCAATTAACTTCTCTAACGAATATTTTGTCTATAAAATAGGAAATTTTGATATTAATATATTCTTCTTCATTGGGATTGTTGTTATCGCTCTTTCTTGGGTAATTTTATATAAAACAAGATTTGGTTTAAGACTTAGAAGCTGTGGAGAAAACCCTAGCGCTAGCGATTCTGTTGGTATTAATGTTACAAAATATAGATATGCTGGTGTCTTAATTTCTGGTGCATTAGGAGGAATTGGTGGTATTGCTTATATTATTCCTACTCAAAGTTTCTGGAACAGTTCTAGTGGTGTTGCTGGATTTGGTTTCTTAGCTTTAGCTATTATGATTTTTGGTCAATGGAAACCACTTAAAATCGCTATTATTTCACTTATATTCTCATTCTTCTTCTCGTTATCATTTGTTTATAGTGGTATATTTGAAGCAATGTTTGGAATTACATTAACATATCAAAATGGTGTTACTAGTGAATTATTTAGAATGTTACCATTTATCGCATCATTACTCTTATTAATCTTTACATCTAAAAAATCTAAAGCCCCTAAAGCTGAAGGTATACCTTACGATAAATCATCTAGGTAAAATTATTTAAATATACAAATTAAGCTTTTACATTAATTTTGTAAAAGCTTTTTTATTTTTATTAAGTTTTTTTACAAAAGAAAAACTTATCAACCGTTTGATTGATAAGTTTATTCTCCTTATATAATAATCTCTAATCTACCATTTCTCATTTACAGGGGCTGAGTAAATTTGGTTTTTATTAGTGCTATCATATATCTGTCTATATTTTAGATTGTAGAATATATCATTGTTTTCAGTTCTTGTATATTCTGATTTGTATTGACCATCTAATTCAGTTTGGTTACCTTTAATAAATGATAAGAAATAATTTTTATTACTTGTTGTAACTTTGACTTCTCTTACTAATCCTAACCATTTATGGAATGTACCTATGTTAAATGCTGTATCTCTTTTTAATTCACCATTATTGTTATAATACTTAAATCTAAATTCAGTATCATGATCAAATAATCCTTTATATTCATAATCCATGTCACCTTTATATAACCCTAACGATGTTTCGAATGCTTTACTATCATTTGCATAGAATCCAGCATCTTTTAAGTATTTAACTAACGAATAATCTTTAACTTTCCAAGTTTTCATATAATCTGAATAATCTTTTGCTACTTTATCAACTATATTTGAAGCTTGGAATAAAAGTCCCATTCCATTAAATTTCTTATTATCTTTTGTAGCTAATGTTTTAACAAATCCTTGTTTATCACTGTTAAAATCATATGTCATAGTAGCTAATCTTGTTGAATATATTGTATTAGTAGGAAGATATTTAATTTGCTTATTTTCTTCTAATTTTTTATATTCTTCAAGTCTAGTAAGTTCATTTTGGAACATTTTATTAACACTATTAACTGCTTTAATCATGTTATTAAAACTTGTTTCAATTGATTTTTTACTAGCATCATCGCTTATATTTTCAATTCTATGACTTGCGTCGAATATAGCTAAGTTAGCTGCTGATAATAAAATTGTATCTAAGTAAGCAATATAATTTCTTCTATTTGTATAGGATTGACTACTCCATTTATCGAATCTTCCTACACTAAGTTGGTAATAATCAAATACATTTTGACTCTTATCTACTGAATTAGGAATTAAAATATGATTTGCAAAATCTGTAACAAAGTTAACTAATGATGTAGCTTTAGGAATTGACAAATGATATAAACTTATATTAAAGAAATCCTTTCTTGCTTCATCAAGTTGATCATCTGTATATTCTCCACTAGCTTCTTTTTGAGCTAATGATACTAATCCACCTTGAACTAATGGCATTAAATTAACTTGAGTAGTATCGATAAAGCTATATAAATCTTTTAAACTATCTTCAGCTTCTTTTTTATCAATCTTATCAGAAATACTATCGATCTTTTCTTTTACTTCTTTAATTTCATTATCGATTTTATCAAGCATTTTAAGTTCAGCACTTCTTAAATCAATACCATAATTCTTTAAAACATCAATGGCGTATTTTTCCATCTTTGCTCCAACCATGCTTCCACCCTTACTTGCAATAGTTTTTAATATTGAAGCAAATATTGATGCTTCACTACCACTTGCATTTAAACTTTTAGCGTTTAATACAATATTATTTTCAGGATTTACATCCTTACTATATGTATTATATGATGTACCTATTTTAACTGATACACCTATTGCTAATGCTAACGTTGCTGTTGCGATTAATAATTTTCCTTTTTTCATAATTTAATACCCCTTTTTAAGATACATTTTTAATGTTTTTGTATCTTTTATGTCTATATAGTACACATAAAAAGAAACATTGTCAATACTTTTGTATCATTTTTTTATAAAAAGTTTAAAAAAGCCCTAAATATGTAACTTTATAGAATATAAAATATTAAAATATTATTAATTATCTTATAAGTAATGCTATTAAAAATCCTATAAATAAAAATAACTGTGATGCACTATTAGTTATTTGTTCAATCCAATTTGATTTAGCACTACTAGAATCTAATTTAAAAGCAAATATAATCATTAATATCATCCCAATAACACCTAATACTAAAAATACTAATACGAATGGATTTAATAAAGAATTAAAAAATATAGAAACATCATTGGTAAAACAATAATAAATAAAACCAATAATCATTATTAAAAACCCTATAGGCATTGCTATTCTCATTTGAATAAACATAAACCATATATTTCTTTTTTTAGTGGCTACAATTATTTTCCAAATCACTTTTAATAATCCAGATATAAAGCACATTGTAGATCCTACTATAAATATAATACTAGAAAAAGATAAACCTAAAATAATAGACAATAAGCAAAATAATATAACTGGCACAAAATCAAATATAGCTAATCCTAATGTAAAATTAGTTGGTATGGTATCTTTATTCATTCTTTGAGTAGTATTCATATTAATCCTTTAATAACTTTATCATTTTATATAATGTTTATAATATATTTCAATATCTTCTTATAATTTTTATAAAGATTAATAATCAAATTAAATTTTTAACTGTTCTGATTCTATAATTTACTACTTATAATCTTATTTTTTTAACTATAAAAAATAAACTTAACATTAATTTTTTAAGTCACTTAAAAAAATACTAGTAAACTTTTAAAAAATGTTATATATTATAGAAAAGGAATAATCCAAATAGGATTATATAAATAATTTATGGAACAAGAAAAAACCACTGAAACTGGGAAACAAAAATCATATATTTCCCAAACATCCGGTTTACATGCAAATGATTATATCGGATATGCATTAGGCGACTTTGCTGGTTGTCTATGCTTCTCTAGCGTTATGACGCTTCTACAAAAATATTACACTGATATTTTAGGTTTATCTCCTTTATTTATCATGATTATGTTTATTGTAGCTCGTGTCTGGGATGCAATTAACGATCCAATTATGGGTAGAATTGTAGATTTAAGAAGACCTAGTAAAGAAGGTAGATATCGTGTATGGATGAAATGGGTTGCTATACCATTAGCTGTAGCTACTGTATTGATGTTCTTACCTAATTCTTGGATGGCAAGTAAAATGGGTACGATTGGAACATGTATATTTGCAACCGTTACATATATCGCATTTGGTATGATTTATACAATGCACCAAATTCCTTTCGGATCATTAGCTAGCGTTGTTACAACAGATGCTAAAGAAAGAAATAAATTATCAGTATTCCGTTCTGCTGGTTCAGCATTAGGTTCAATCCCAGTACTTCTTATTACAATGTTCTGGTCAAAAAAACAATTTGATGCTGATGGAAATCCTATAATGGGAGAAAACGGAAAACAATTAACACAAGTTCAATATCTTCCAATTCTAATTGGTGTTGCTGTACTTGCTGTAATAGCATGTGTACTTTTATTTGTATCATAT
>CAYNBG010000092.1:0-4708 GCA_964395495.1 uncultured Staphylococcaceae bacterium | reverse complement strand
ATTTTAAATGCAATTGATGAAGAAGCAGTAAAAGCTTTTTTAAATGATAAAATTAAATATACAGATATCTATAAATATATTTGTAAAATAATGTATAATTGTAGATACAAAAAGAATGTTACTATTAATGAATTAATAGTAAGTGATAGACAAGCAAGAAAGGCAATTAATTATTTAATTGAAAAGGAAAGTAAATGAAAATTAATTTATTAATCGAATGGACAAACCCTAATACTTGGCTAGGTATAGTTTTATTTTTTGTTGGATTAGGTATTTTAGTTACAATACATGAATTAGGACACTTTATCGCTGCAAAGTCTTTTAAAGTCTATTGTAGTGATTTTTCTATTGGTTTTGGACCTAAAATCGTTAAGATTAAACGTAAAAAAGGCGAAACTAAATTCTCTATTGGTATCGTTCCTCTTGGAGGATATGTTGCGATGTATGGAGAAGAAGGAGATGAACTCCCTGATGGAGTAAAGATTCCTAAATCAAGATCGATTCAAGGTATATCTAGATGGAAAAGATATATTATTTTTGGTGCTGGTATTTTCATGAACTTCGTATTAGCTTACGTTGTTTTCTTTATTGCTTGTAGTTGCTTTCCTCACTATAACACTTATGGAAATGTATTAGATTACAATGGAAAAGCTTACGAAACAAATCAATCTAGACTTGTTGTTTATGATGAAAACGATAACGAAATAAAAGATTTAAAAACATTTGATGTTGATAATTCGTTGCAAGAAAACTTTAAGGATTCTGATTTCTTTCAATTTGAAACTAGAAATATTCAATATACATATAAAGGAACTCAAGTTACTTTAAATCTTTTTGTTCAGGCTAATGATTTAAATGATAGAGGTAACTTTGATTTAGCTCCATATACATTAACATTATCAAGTGATACTTCATTTTATTTAATGGGCATGAATACTTCTGGATTTGGTATCAATAATATCGATTATTCTTTATATTTAAAATTCTATAAGGCAGAAAAATATAATTCTAATGATTTTAAAGATATTAAATATTTAAATAAGGATAATGAATATGTTTCATATAGTAAAGATTTAACTAATATTTATCTTCCTGTATTAAAAGATGATTCTTCACTTGAATATTTAAGTTTTGCTGATGATAATAATGGTCATATAACTGGAGAAAAATTGATTTCTTTATCAGGATATAAAGGAAAAGAACAGAAGTTATATAAAGCTACATTAATCCCTTATTTTGCTAATAATTCATTAACATCATTTAATTTTAATATGTATCAATATTCATATTGGTTAGGTTGGGGATCATTTAAAGAAGCAGGTAGATTATGGGTACAAAGCTGTAGTGCTATTACTCAAGCTTTAGCTAAATTATTTATTGGTCAAGGTTGGGACTCTGTTGGTGGACCTGTTGCTATAATGAGTGCTACAACAACTCAATTAATTAATAATCCATTCTATATTTACTTATATAACTGGGCTATGATTTCAGTTAACTTAGCATTATTCAATTTATTACCATTCCCAGGACTTGATGGATGGCAAATTTTAGTAGAAATTATTGAAGGTATTACAAATTCTATTAAGAAGAAAAAATGGCAAAGAAAAGCTAAAGTTATCGAAGAAGAAAATAGTAAAAATATGTCTACTTCTACCGGAAATGAAGTTAATGTATTAAAAGATGAACAAGTTATAAGCGTAGGAGAAACTACACAAGTTGCTTATGTAGAATGGAGAATACCTCAAAAAGTAAAAACAATTGTTAGTTATGTAGGATTAGGTTTATTATTCTTACTTGCTGCAGTTATATTTGTTTTTGATATTATTAAATTATTTTAGTTTATGAACAATATAATTGATGAAAAAATGAAGAGATTTTTAAAATCGATTAATATCGAAAATTTTGATAATTTCGATATGGTTTTTTCTTCTATTTCTAAATCTAAAGTAGATGATAGATTTATTTATAACATTAGAAAAGAAACACCATGGAATATTGATTCTTTAGAAGAATTTTTAAATGGATTACACTTAATAACTTATAAATATGATATTCATTTTATATATACAAATAAACCTACTTCTAACGATATAATTGAACTATTTAAACATAAATATTTTGATTATTATTTTGCTAATTTTGATGGTGATATTACTGTTTCTAATGATGAGATTATTGTAAATAGCGATAAAAATTCTAATGATACTTCTTTTGACAATTTTTTAGATGATTTTGAAGGATTATTAGGTTTTATAAATTATGATTATTCCGTAATTAATAACTGTAAGCCAAGCGCTAAAGAAGTAACAAACGACAATGAAATTAAAGAAAATATAGAAGTCCAAGAGTCTGAAATTAATCAAGATTTTGCTAAAAATAAAGAGGAAACTGAAAAAGTTTTAGTTCAAGATGCTATAGCAAACTACAATAAAATGGTTGAAGATAGAAAAAGAAAACAACTATATAAAAGAAGTGATGATTACGCTACTAAATTAATAAAAGAATTAGATTCTAATAGTGGTGCTATTGATATTAATGGTAAAGTTTTTGAAATAGAAAATAAAACTACTAAGAAAGGTTTTATAGTTTCAAAAATATTATTAGCAGATGATGAAGACGCTATTTATTTAAACTACATTGTTAAACCACAAACACCTAAAGAAGAATTATTAAAATCTATTTCTGTTGGTAAAAATATAAGAGTATTAGGTAAAGTCGATTTAGATAAATATAGAGGCAACAGTTTATATGTTGTTTGTCATAGTATATTTTTATTGCCTGATGATCCAATAAGAGAAGACAAAGCTGAAGTAAAAAGAGTAGAACTTCATTTACATACAAATATGTCTGATATGGATGGTATAACTCAAATTAAAAATTACTGTAATTTAGCTTCAAAATGGGGACATAAAGCTCTTGCAATTACAGATCATGGTGTTGTTCAAGCTTTTCCTGAAGCTCAAGATGCAAGCAAAAAATATAAGATGAAAATCTTATATGGTTCAGAATTATTTGTAATTGATGATTATTTTAAAGGTGTTATTAGACCTACTGATGTTGATTTACAAAAAACTCCTATAGTTTGTTTCGACCTTGAATCTACAGGTTTAAATGTTAGATATGATAGAATAACTGAAATTGGTGCAGTTAAATTTTTAAATGGTTTAATTGTAGATAGATTTGATGTTTTAGTAAATCCAGGTGTTCATATACCTGATATAATTCAAGAAAAAACAAAAATTACTGATGAAATGGTTAAAGATTGTCCTAAAATTAAAGAAGCTTTACCATCATTTTTAAAGTTTATTGAAGGTGCTGTTATTATTTCTCATAACATCGAATTCGACTATAATATTTTATCTCAAGAAATGGAAAATAATGGGTTTGGTAAACTTCAATCATCTGCAATTGATACTCTTCAAATATCTAGATTTTTAAATCCTGAAGCAAAACTCCACTCATTAGGAGCGTATTGTAAAAGATTTGAAGTTAATTATGATTCAGAAAGCGCTCATAGAGCTGACTATGATGCTGAAGTTTTAGCTAATGCATGGAGCGCTTGTCAATTAGCTTTACAAAAGAAATTAAATAAGGTTAACTATACTTTATTTGATATTGAAAAATTACCTATAGAACAAGAATATTTAAAACACTGGAATAGAGGTGGATATCATCTTTGTGTATTAGCTAAAAATAAAAAAGGACTTAAAAACTTATATAAAATTATTTCTTATTCTCATATTGATCATATGGGAGTTAAACCATTTACACCAAAGAGTTTATTAAATGAATATAAAGAAGATTTGATTATTGGAAGTGCTTGTGCTAATGGTGAAGTCTTTTATTGTGCGATGAGAAGAAGTGAAGAAGAAATATTAAATGCAATGGATATTTGTGATTATATCGAACTTCAACCTTTAGAAAATTATTCTTACTTAATTAATAATGGTACTTTAAAAGATGAAAACGAATTAAAACAATGTATTTATGATGTAATTAAATGTGCTGAAATTAAACATAAAATGATATGTGCTACAGGAGATTGTCACTATTTAAATCCATCTGATAAAAAATATAGAGATATTTATATTGAAAGTGATGGTGTAGGTAAAGTTAAACATCCTTTATCTCATTATAAAGCTAAAAATCCTAATGATTATTATCCTAATCCTGATCAACATTTTAGAACAACAGATGAAATGCTTAAATGTTTTGAATGGTTAGGAAAAGATAAAGCATATGAATATGTTGTAACAAATACAAACATTATAAATGATCAAATAGAACCATTTAATCCAGTTCCAGAAGAATTATCTACTCCTACAATTGATAACTGTGAAGAAAACTTAAGAAAATTATGTTATTCTACAGCTCACGAAATGTATGGAGATCCTTTACCTGAGTTAATTGAAAAACGTTTAAATAGAGAACTTGATGGTATTATTGGTAATGGTTATGCTGTTACTTATTATATTGCTTATGAACTTGTTAAAAGAACAAACGAAGCTGGATATATAGTCGGATCAAGAGGTTCTGTTGGTTCTTCTTTTGCTGCAACAATGGCAAAGATTACTGAAGTTAATCCTCTTCCTCCTCATTATAGATGCCCTCATTGTAAATATAGTGAATTTATTGAAGATAAAGCTACATATAAATCAGGTTTTGATTTGCCTCCTAAAAAATGTCCAAAATGTGGACATGATTTAAT
>CAYNBG010000091.1:0-4824 GCA_964395495.1 uncultured Staphylococcaceae bacterium | reverse complement strand
ATAATGGTGATCATATGTCAATGTATAATGTAAATGGTTCTATACCAAAAACATTAATTAAATATATTGTTGAATACTACGCTTTAAATAGTGAAAATAAATTATTAAAAGATACTTTATTATCAATTGTTTCTACACCTATATCTCCAGAATTAACACCATCAAAAAACGATAATATAAATCAAAAGACTGAGGATTTAATAGGAAATTATGATCTAAATGACTTTATTTTATATTATTATTTAAGATATGGTTATAATCCTACAAAAATATTTTTACTTGCTAGTTTTGCATATAAAAATATATCAAAAGAAGAATTAAAAGTTTATTTTATTAGATTTTATAATAGATTCTTTAAACAAGCATTTAAACGTTCTGCTCTCCCTGATGGAGCTAAGGTAGGTACAATTTCATTATCACCTCGAGGAGATTATAGAATGCCTAGTGATGCAGATGTTTCTTCATTTATTAAAGAGATAGAATCATTATAATTATGAATTCATTTTATTTTGTTAGACATGGCGAAACTGATTACAATAAATTAAATCTTGTTCAAGGACAACAAGATTTTCATTTAAATCAAAAAGGTAGAGACGAAGCTAAATATATAGCTAATAAAATCAGAAATTTAAATTTTGATTTAATATATTGTTCTACACTTTTAAGAGCTAAAGAAACAGCATCAATTATTAAAAAAGAAGCAGGATTTAATATAGATATTCAATACGATAAAAGATTAATTGAAAGAAATTTCGGTGAAGCTGAAGGTAAAAAAGTTAGTGAAGTATTTACTTATTTTAGTAATAAAACAACTCATACTATTAAAGGATATGAAAGTGATTCAGAAGTTTATAATAGAGTATATTCTTTTATTAAAGAAATTAATTCAAATATTGATAATAAAAATATACTAGTTGTTACACATTCTAATTCAATTTTATGTTTATTAATAAATATAAGCGAAGAATATAAAATCGATTATAAAATTAAAAATTGTTCATTAACAAAAATAGATGTAGATAAATATAATAATTTAAAAATTGATTTTGCTAATAAAATTATATAAACAATATCATTATTTAACATATAAAAAAAGCTAGATTTACTAGCTTATTTTATATTATTCTAATAGCCAAATGCTCCTAAAGGAGATAAATTATAATTGAATAATGCATTATTAATTTTATAAACATTAAACAATTTTTGATTAATATAGAAATCTACAATTAAATCTAATAAGTTGGATTTAACAAGTTGATATCCACATGATTTTAATAACTTAATTGTTTCTTTTTCATCTAATTTCATTGCGATAGCAAATGCTAAACAAACATTTTTACTTGGAATATAATCTTTATTAGTAACCAAATTATTAAATAATTTTGTAGATAAATTACCATCAAGAATTAACGTATCATCATCTGTATTTGTTTCATTTTGATATTTTCTAACTGTTTCAACAAATTCTAAATTATCTTTAGCTATTGTAGCATCTTCTTGTTCATCTTTAACTGAATAATTAGTTGTAATATACGTTGTCAATTTTTCTTGAACGCCGTCATCGATTGTTGCAGGAAAATTTTTATACATCACTAAATAAACAGTATTGTTTTTATGAGTTTTTAAATAATCTAATATTACTTTATATGCAATTTCATATGCTTCATTTAATGGATAATTAAATTCTCCACTAAGTAAAGGAAAAGCAATTGTATGTAAACCTTTTTCATCAAGTAATTTTAAACATTTTTTATATGCAGATATTAATAACTTTTCTTCACCATGTTTACCATTAATGTAAATTGGAGCAACAGCATGAAAAATTGTCTTACAATTTGTAAGATTAAAACTAGGTGTAGCTACAGCATCACCAACTTTACAACTTCCAATTTGTTTACAAGCTAATGCTAATTCTCTATCTCCAGCTTTATGGAATATAGCTCTTCCTACGCCTTCAACCATTTTTAAATTTACATTACTTGCATTAACAATAGCATCAACTTCCATTGATACCAAATCACCTTTTAAAACATAAAATGGCATATAAAAATCCCCTCTTGAGAAAATATTATATACTTATTTTATATTTTTTTTAACTAAAATATACTAAATTATATTAAATTTTAATAAAGCTTTATAAATTCCACAATCATTAATATCTTCTGTTACATAATATGCAACTTTTTTTAGCTCATCTTTACCATTACCAACACATATTCCATACTTTACAGAATTAAACATATCAATATCATTAGTATCATCACCAAACGCCATCGCTTCATCTTTTGAAAATCCATAATAAGATAATATAGTTTCTACACCTTCTTTTTTAATAAACTGAGTTACACTCATTTCACTAGTTACATCAAAAAATCTATTTAAACAAATACTTGGGCACATTTCTAATATTGCTTCATCTGTTTCTTTAAAAGAAAATGCAGTTAATCTTAATACATCATCATGATTATATAAAGAAATATCTAATGATCTAGGTTCATCGAATGTATTATAAAATCTATCAACATTTCCTAATTCAAATATTTTTCCATATGTTTCTTTTAAAGTAGTGATACCATAACTAACTTTATTATCTTCTAAAAACATAATGATTTTATCAGATATTTCTTTAGGTAAATAATGAGCATACATTACTTTATCTTCAACAATACAAGCTCCTCCATTACTAACTACATAACCATCAAATCCTATTTCTTTAACTTCATCTTTACTTAATAAAGAATAATAACTTCTTCCTGTATTAATAATAACTTTTATTCCTTTATCTTTTAATAATTTAATAGCTTTAATAGTAGACTCAGAAATGGAGTGTGTTCTATGATCAAATAAAGTCCAATCAAAATCAAAAAATACAATTTTAATATTCATATGGTTATATTTTATATGTTTAATTAACATAATACAAATTATAAAAGTATTAAGAAAAAAAGACTTGGAATACCAAGTCTTTTTGTTCAATAAATAAATTAATTATTTAGCTTTTTTACTAAGCATTGGAGCTACAGCAACAGCTAAACCACTGATAATCATTAAAATACCAGCAATAATTGGACAAGCACCAAGAGTATACTTATAATCAATTGAACCTCTAGCACGTAATACTTGTGTCTCGAATCTGACTAAGTTTCCACTTGTTGACATAGCTAAGAAGAATGTCATAACACCTGCTGCAATAAATAAAACTGCAACAACATAATTAACAAACTTAAGTTCTTTTTTAGCTTTTACAAAGTCTAAGACAATTAAAAAGATTGTGCATAATAAAGCTACACCTAATAAGACAATAATAGTGATACCAACACCTTTATATCCACCATTATAACCATTTTCTCCTAAGCCTTCATAAAATGATCCTGAAGCAAATTCTGCAACATCTTGCCATCCTGTACTTCCACCTAAAGCACTAACTTCATAGGATGCTTTAGCAAATACTGGTCCTAAAAGTAAAAGATAGGAAACTACAGCAAAAAGAGCAGCAACTCCATTAACGATTGTTTTTAAATATTTTTTCATATTCAATACTTCCTTTCTTTATTATTATAACTAATTAAATATTAGATTTAAATTAAAATATTTAACTTTGTTATACTTATTACACTATTTTAATAAATTAGTTTAATAAAAAAAGCTAGAGGATTAACTCTAGCTTAGTTATTTAACTTATAAAAGATTTGTTAATAATTCTTTATATGAAGTTGGATCAAGACTTGCACCACCAACTAAAGCACCATCAACATCTTTTTGAAGTAAATATTCTTTAATGTTATTTGGTTTAACACTTCCACCATAAAGAATTCTAATTCTATTAGCTGTTTTAACATCGTATAAATCTTTTAAAACATTTCTAATATATTTACAAATATCTTCAGCAATTTCTTTAGAAGCACTCTTTCCAGTACCAATTGCCCAAATAGGTTCATAAGCAACTACTACTTTACTAGCATCTTCTTTAGATACATCTTTAAAACCTGTAACAATTTGTTCTTTTACAAATTCTTTTGTTTTATTAGCTTCATATGTAGCAAGAGATTCACCGCAACAATAAACAGGAACCATATTGTTTTTAAGTAAAGCTAATATTTTTAAATTACATTTTTCACTTGTTTCATTATCGTATTCTCTTCTTTCAGAATGACCGATAATACACCAAGAAATATCTAAATCCTTTAACATTGGGATTGAAATTTCACCAGTATAAGCACCTTTTTCAAGGTAGTGACAGTTTTCAGCACCAACGATTAAAGAATTTCTTAAAATCTTTTTAACTGGGGCTAAATCAACAGCAGGAACACAAACTCCCATGTCGATTTTATTTTTTCTTGCAAGTTTACCTAATTCTTTAGCTTCTTTAGCAAAAGCACAAGCTTCGGTAACTGTTTTATTCATTTTCCAGTTACCTAATAATAATTTTCTTCTCATTTTAATTACCCAATAACATCAATTCCAGGAAGATGTCCATCATTTTCGATCATTTCAAGTGATGCACCACCACCTGTTGAAACGTGTGAGAATTTATCAGCATAACCAAATTCTTTAGCAGCTGCTGCGCTATCTCCTCCACCAATTACAGAGAAACAATTTTTATTTGCTGTAATAGCTTCACAAACAGCTTTTGTACCTGCTTGATATTCTTCTTTTTCAAAAACACCAACTGGACCATTCCAGAAAATTAATTTAGCTTTAGCGATTTCTCTCTTATATAACTTAATTGATTTAGGTCCGACATCAAGTCCTTCAAATCCATCAGGAATGCAAACATTTGTAGCACCTTCTTCAATATTAGTATCAACTGTTTTAATTTCTGTT
>CAYNBG010000090.1:0-4867 GCA_964395495.1 uncultured Staphylococcaceae bacterium | reverse complement strand
GCATATAAATTTATTGATTTTTTAAAAGAATGTGGTTTTTCGTATTGGGAATTATTACCATTAAATCCTATTAATAATGATAATTCTCCATATAATACTAGTGATGCTTTTGCATATAACTATTTATATATAGACTTAGAAATGCTAGTTGATGAAAAATTGTTGACCTCTAGAGATTTTCAAAATGTAGATTTTGGAAATGATGCAACAAAAATTAATTATTCTTTATTATTTAAAAATAGAAAAGATGTTTTATATAAAGCTTTTAGAAGAGATGATTTAGATAATAAATATTTTAAAGAATGCTTAGACAATAATGATTTGAAGGATTATGCACTATATATGTGCTTAAAAGAAAAAAATAATTTTAAACCTTGGTATAATTGGAAACTTGAAGATAGATATTATAGTGAAGATCTTATTGATATTGTTACTAAAGAGTTTGATAAAAAATATAAATTTTACATTTGGACACAAGCAAAGTTTTTACAACAATGGCATAAATTGCATGAATATGCTAAAAGCAACGGAATAGAATTAATCGGAGAGATTCCTCACTTTTTAGGATATGATTCAACTCAAATGTATATACATCCTGAATTGTTTTTAGTTGATAAAAGAAATCAAATTACTCATGTTAGTGGGTTCCCACCTGATGAATTTTCAAAAGTTGGTCAAAAATGGGGTAACCCTCTTTATGATTGGGATTATATTAAACAAGATGGATATAAATGGTGGAATAGAAGAATTAATAGCGCTTTAAAGATGTTTGATTATGTGAAATTAAATCATTTTAGAGCTTTTTATCAAACATACGCTGTACCTTTTAGAGCGATTAACGCTAAACATGGAGAATATGTTTTTGGACCTAAAAAAGATTTCTTTTTAGATAAACTTGATAGTAATTTAATTGCTTCAGATTTAGGAAAATATGATGAGGCTATAACAGATTTTGTTAATGATTTGCCTTATCCAGTTTTAAGAACAACAATCTTGGGATTTACTAAAAATAGCATAAGTGATAACGAAAAATTTTTACCTACTAATTTGCCTAGTAATTCTTATTCGTATATTGGAAATCACGATAATAATCCCCTTATTTTGACATTATACGATATGAATAAAGACGAATTTAGCTCTTTTAAAAAGATTCTTGAAAAAGAATGTAATAAATTAAATTTAGATTTTAATAAAAATGAAAAATCCATTAAATATTACGCGTATAAAACTATTGAGTCATTATTCGCAAGTGATGCAAATCACATTACATTACAAATTCAAGATGTTTTGTTGACTAGAAATGTCATGAGAACTAATTGTCCTGGTACAGTTAACAATAATAACTGGAGCTATCGAATTTTAAGTACAGATTTAAATAAAAATATTGTTAGTAAATTTAAAGAATATAATTCAAAATATAACCGATAATATCGGCGTTTTTTAAAATATTTGTAAAAAATCATCTTTTTAAAATTGATTTTTGACAAAAAAACAAAAAAATATCGATTATAAAAAATTATTGAAATGTAAAAGCATTTATTTTATAATCATTTTAAATTGAGGATTTTAAATTATGAAAAAAGATTGCGGAATATTATTACATATTTCAAGTTTACCATCAAAATATGGTATAGGTACATTAGGAAAAGAAGCTTATAATTTTGTCGATTTTTTATACAAAAATAAGCTTAATGTTTGGCAAATTTTACCATTAAATGTTACAAGTTATGGAGATTCACCTTATCAATCTCCATCTAATTCAGGATTAAATTATTATTTTATTGATTTTGATGTATTAATTGAAAAAGGATTATTAAAGGAGACTGAGATTAATGAAAATGATTTTTATGATACTTTGGATAGAGTAAATTATGAAAAACAATATAATAATAGATTTAAAATTTTAAGACTTGCTTTTTCTAGATTTGATAAAAATAGTAAGGATTTCATATCATTTTTGAATAATGAAAATTATAAAGATTTTGCTTTTTTCATGATTTTAAAGAATTTAAATAATGGTGCTCCTTGGTATAAATGGAGTGAAGAATATTTTAACTATTCAGAAGAATTAGAAGAAAGAATTATTAAAGAAAATAATGATGAGTTTTTATTCTATATGTGGACTCAATTTGAATTTTTAAATGAATTTTATGCTTTAAAAAAGTATGCAAATGATAAGGGTATTAAAATTATGGGTGATATGCCTATATATGTAGCATATGACTCTTTAGAAGCTTATAAATATCCTGATATGTTTCAGTTTAATGAACATAAAGAACCAATAAATGTTGCTGGATGCCCACCAGATTGTTTTAGCGAAGATGGTCAATTATGGGGAAATCCATTATGGAATTGGGATAATTTAAAGAAAACCGACTATAAATGGTATAAAGATAGAATTAGAAACGCTTTAAAATTATATGATTTATTAAGAATTGATCATTTTAGAGGGTTTAGTGGATATTTTTCAATTCCATTTAAAGATACAACAGCAAGAAATGGTAAATGGGTAAAAGGACCTGGTATAGATTTATTTAAAGATGTCTTATCATTACCAATTGTAGCGGAAGATTTGGGTATGATGGATGATGATTTTTATAAATTCTTTGATCAATGTGGTTTTCCTGGTATGAAAATTGTTGATCAAGCGTTAGATAATTTAGATCCAAATAATGAATGGAGACCTTCAAATATCAAATATAATTATTTCGTTTATACTTCAACTCATGATTCACCAACAACACTTCAATTTATTAACGATTTAAATGAAAATCAATTTAATACAATGCTTGAAGTTATTAGACAAGAATGTATTAAACAAGGCGTTGAATACATAAAAGATGTTAAAAATCATAATGAAATTGTAGATAAAATTATAGAATTAACATTTAAAAACAAAGGTAGAACTACAATTATTGCAATGCAAGACTTATTGCATTTAGGTGAAGAAGCTAGAATGAATTTCCCTTCAACATTATCGGTTAAAAATTGGAGTTGGAGAATGCTAAAAGAAGATTTTGAAAATAAAAAATCAAACATAAATTCATTATTATCTAAATGTATTAAAGAAGTAGAAGAATTATAACATAAGTATTAACATATAATACAAGAAGTTGTAATATATTAATGGCCATAAAGAGAACGGTTAAAGACAAGCTTGAAACCGTCAGCAACTTACTATATAGCAAAGTGCTAAAGCTTGGATGATGGTTATTTAAATTTAATAAATTAAAGCCATCATTTATGATGGTTTTTATTTTTAAAGGAGTAATATGCTTTGGATTTTATTAGCTTTTATTTCAGCCTTTGCTACATCCTTAACAACAATATTTGCTAAGATTGGTATAAAAGACGTTAACTCAAATTTTGCTACATTTTATAGAACTGGTGTAGTAATAATTTTTGCTATTATAATGTGTTTTATTACTAATGGTTTTCCTTCAATTTTAAATTTTACATGGGAAAACTATGTGTTTTTGAGTTTATCTGGTTTAGCAACAGGTTGTAGTTGGTTATGTTATTATAAAGCGATTAAGTTAGGTGATGTTAATAAAGTAGCTCCTATTGATAAATCAAGCTTTGTATTAACTAGCATTTTATTTGTTATATTTTTCTTTAATGACACAACCAAAAACGGAAACATTTTAACTATATCAATGTTAGTTTTATCAATGATTTTAATGTTAACTGGAACTATTTTAATGATAACAAAAAAAGAGATAAATAAAGAAAATAAACAAAGCAAAATGTGGTTAATATTTGCTATTTTATCAAGTGTATTTGCTAGTTTAGTTTCATTATTTGTTAAGTTAGGAGTTAAAAATATAGATTCAAATTTAGGAACGCTATATAGAACAATAATAGTATTTTTATTTTCTTTAGCAATTGTTTTGGTTAGGAAAGATTATAAAGGAGTAAGCAAAATCACAGTGAAATCCTGGCTCTTTTTGACTTTGTCTGGTATTGCAACAGGAGTTGCTTGGATTTGTGAATATTATTGTCTAAGCTTAGATGGAGTGAATTCTATAGTTGTTACTTCAATTGAAAAACTATCAATTTTAATTACAATGCTATTTTGCTTATTAGTCTTAAAAGAAAAATTTACTATAAAATCAATACTTGGGTTAATTCTTTTAGTTGCAGGTATTATTTTGATTATTATTTTTGGCCTTTAAATAATTAATTATTTAAAACTATAAATTCACTTATAAAAATGGTAAAATATTTTTATGAATATTTTCAAGAAAGTTAATTATGATATGTTTAAAATTCTATCGAGTAAGGATAGAGAATTTAACTATGATATTTTAAATACTCTTTACATTCTTTTTTGCAAAGAAAATGGTGAAAATTCATTATTAAAAGAAGATGTCATTAAGTATTTATTAGATAATATTAAAATTGAAAATTATAAAGATATCGATGATGAAAACGATGAAAATATTAAAAATAAACAAAAAAGAGAAATTTTTTTAGATAAATATATTCAACTTAGAAATTCAGGATGGATTGAAGATGATGTAGATTCTGATTTAAATGTAGTTTCTAATTTGACTAATAAAGCTATCAGCATTTTAGAGACATTAAACAATATTTCTGATGAAGATGACGAAGTAGAATTGATTGGATATGTCTATACAATTTACGAAAATTTAAATAATGCATTAAAAGATATTGATAATTCGATACCTAAAATTGAACAAGCTTATAGAAGCAGCAAATCTTTTTCTAATGAACTTAAAAAGATGGTTGGTACTATTAAATCATATACAAATGATCTTTTAGCAAAAGAAAATTATCAGGCAAAAAATATCACTGAACATTTATTTGAAGAATATAATGAAAAAATTGGTATTAAACTTTTTAA
>CAYNBG010000089.1:0-4886 GCA_964395495.1 uncultured Staphylococcaceae bacterium | reverse complement strand
TAAAGTTTTAGGCGAACCTTCAATTTTCTTTAATGATACAAAATTAAAAGGTCGTGGAAGGTCAATTTTTGAAGGCGTTATTGATAGATTTGATGAATTAGACCAAGCAATGTCAATTAGTGGTCGTGCAGTCAAAACATCATCTCCTGTTGAATATTATAGGCGTGAAGCACTTGGAAGAGATAAATTAGGCAATCCAACTTTACCAAGTCAATACGATAGAAATTATGTTGAACTTGAAAGCATACCAAATAGCGATGGTGTAGGAAATGGAGCAAGCGTTTTTACAACTCAACCAAGCGTTAATACACAACAATACGAAGAGTATATTGAGTTTTTAGTCAATATGATTTTAATTGGTCTTTTATCTCCTGCAACTATGGGCTTTAATCTTTCAAGAAAAGATAACGCAGACGCACAAAGAGAAAAAGAAAAAATCACTCAATATTTAAGAAAAAATGTTGTTGAAAGAGAAATTATTTTCTCAAAATCATTAATTACTAAACTTTTAGAAGCAACAATGTATATGAAAACAGGTTATATTGAAAATGGTAGATTTGATAATAAGTTTAGTATCGTTTATGATGATTTCTATTCCCCAAGTTTTGAACAAAAAATTACATATTTGTCAAGTGCTTATGTTAGTGGTGCAATGTCCCCACAAAAATATGTTGAAACTTTATGGGGCGATAAGTTAACCGAACAAGAAAAATTAAAAGAAATTGAGTATTTAGAGAAAGTAAGACAACAAGATAACATAAATCTTGATGAATTTTTAAGCGATGAGAGAGATAAAGCAGAAAATAGAGAAGATTTACCAAAACAAGTATAGAAAAAGCGAATATTATTTTGGTATACAAATAAAAACATTACAAGTTCTTTATAAAAATTTGCTTGATGAAAACTTAAATCTCCAAAAAGCGTATAAAGAAATTGTAAGTGTTTTAAATCACGATGAAATTGACTTAAATATTAAGGTCAATTATTTTAATTTATCTAAAAAAATACTTGAAAAAAAGAAAAATAATCCTAGTTTAGACCCGTTTTTGCTATTATGTAGTTCAAAAGCATACGAAAAAACTAAAAAAATAATGAATGCAACCATAAAAAAAGAACAAGGTAGAGAAATTAAGGAAGAAATTGCTAATTTTGTTAAAGAAAATAGAAAATCAAGACATATTTTTTATTTAGTTTCATATCATAGCGACTGTGCGACCGACCATATACCATATCAAGGCAAAATGTATGTAGATAGAACAGGTTTAACGCAAGATGAAAAGATAGAAGCTGATAAACACGGAGTTATTGCAAGTTTTCAAGAAATTATTGGCGCTCCTGTATGGTTAATAACAAGACCAAATTGTAGACATTACTTTGTTGTCTTAACGCTTGATGAAATTAAAGGCAAAACGAACAGTGAACTTTTAAGAAAATACGATATGATACACAAAATAGGTCCAAGAAACAAAAAAACTATAAATCACGCAATAAATAAAGGTTGGTATAGCGAAACAAATGTTAAAAGTATCATTAGACAATACGAAAGAAGAGAGTTTTTTCATAAAGCATTAAGAAAGATTAATCATAAAGATACAGAATTAAATAAAATGTTGCTAAAAGATAAGTTATTAGTAGAAAAATGGAATGATTTTTATAAAAATAATTACTAATATATTATTTTATAATATAAGGGTTGCGATTTGACTGACATTTGACAGGCAATGACTGTCATTTGTCGGCAAATGCTTATTGATTATTGTTTATTGTTTATTGTTTATTGCTATTTGTTAATATATTACTACTAACAAGTATAATACCTACTGTTAATATGTTAACTAAAAAGAAAGAATATATAAGAAAGAAAATTAACACTTTTGTTATTTTTGTATCTTTGTTATAAAAATGTTATAAGTGCATTAAAATACACATCTTTAATAAACGCCTTAATTTAAACGATTTTTGCTTAGGACTAGTATTTATACCAAAAAATGAAAAATCTTTAAAATTTTTGATTTAAAGCACTTTAAAATTAAAATTAAATGTGTTATATTGTAATTACTAATATTGAAAGGGTTATATTCAATGCAAGAAAATGAAGAAATTAAAACTCAGGAACAAAATGTAGAAACTGAGCCTACTAATGAGAACGAAACTCACGAAGATGTTAAAAACGAAAATGTAGAAGCAACAGAAACTGATGCAAAAAGTGATGAAGTTAAGTTAACGCAAGAAGAAGTTAATAATCTTGTAAAAGACAGAGTTAACAAGACCAAAGAACAATTTTACAAAAGATATGGTGTTTCTAGCCGTGAAGAACTTGATGACCTTATTGGGAAATGTCAAAGTTTTGATGAAGTTAAAGAAAGATACGATAACTTAAATGTTGAAAATCAATCTTTAAAGCAAGAACTAGCATTTTTAAAAAATAACATTGATAATAAAAAAATTGATGATATTAAGATTTATTTTAAGGGCAAAGAGTTGGAACTTAACGAAGAAAACTTAGTTAATGAATTATCTACTCATCCTGAATGGGTTAAAGCGAATACTAGTATTAACACATTAGGCGTGGAACACAAAGAAACAAAGCGTGAAGAAACAGAAGATGAAAGAATTAAAAGAGTTTTTGGAATTAATTATTAAAAAAAGGAAAATTCAAGATGAAATTAGAAGACTTAATCAAAGCATTAAGTGAAAAAGGTCTTACTGATGAAGAAATCAAGAAGACACTTGAAGAACTTAAAGCTGAAATTGAAATGAAATTAGGCGAAGGCAAAGAAGAAGATAAAGCCGAAGAACCAAAAGAAGATGAAGCCGAAAAACAAAAAAGAATTTTCGGTGTTGATTATTAATTTAAAAGGAGAAAATTAAAATGGCAAATAATGTCGCTTATATTGAGAAGACCTTACCTGGTGTAATTGATAAGGTATTTGCAAGAGAAAGTTTAACAGAACCATTAATTCAAGGTGGTTTTAAATTAGACTTTACAGGTGCAAGAACAGTTAAGATTTTTAGATTAGAAATTGGAAATCTTAAAAATTATAATCGTGGCGGACACGGAACTGCTAATGAAACAAGTGGTGTAAGAAGTTATCTTGAAACATTTACACTTTCACAAGAAAGAAGCATTATCGTTGATTTAGACAAATTAGATGAATTAGATGATGATGAAACAATTTTAGGTTCATTAGGTGTTGAAATTGGAAGAACAAAAGTTATTCCAGAAGTAGATGCTTACAGATTTTCAAAATTAGCAGATGCTACATCTACAACTTTTGGAAATAGAGTTGAAGAAGACATTGCAGAAAATACAATCATTGCAAAGTTAAACAATGCTTTAAAATGGTTTGATGAAAACAAAGTTCCTGTTGCAGATAGAATTTGTTATGTTTCACCAGATGTTATGAACTTAATTCGTTCAACAAATGAACTTTATAGAAAATTAAGTCAAAGTGAATATAAAGAAAAAGTATCATTTGAAATCTATAACTACAATGGTATGGAATTAGTCGTTGTTCCAAGCGATGAATTCTATACAGACATTGCTATTGGCGATGGGTATGGACCTTCAACAACATCAAAAGCAATTAACTTCTTATGCGTTGATAAAAAGTGTGTTGCAGTTGTTAAGAAATTAGATTTCACAAAAGTTTATTCAAGTGATAATGTAGATTTAGGATTTGCAGGACATCGTTTCTTCAATCTTTACTACCACGACATCTTTGTCCCAAGCAATAAATTAGTCGGTGTTTATTGTTCTGTATCAAAGACAAAGACAGGTGCTTCTGTCGGTGCATTAGCAAGAGCTGATATTTCACTTAATGCAAGTGGAAAGGCAGTATTAAACTGTGCAACTGCTGTTAACGGAACATTAGTTGAAGAATGGTATATTGCTACAAGTGTATTAGCAGTTGGTGCAACAGCTAGTGGAACAAAAGTTGCTATCGGTGGCGAATTTACAAAACCAACAGCAGCTATCTATGTTGTAGGTGCAGTAAACGGCAAAGTCGTTGCTTGCTCCACAGCAATTACAGTTGCTTAATTAACTTAAAGTTAAAATTAAATAGTGCTAGAAATAGCACTATTTTTTTGCATAAAAAAATACGAACAATTAAGTCCGTATTTTTCAAAAAGAAGAAATGTTAACGACTACCTTAATAAAGCAAAGTTATTATATGAGTGAAAAAGAGAATTAACTTTGCTTTCTTAGTAGAAGATAACATTAACATTATAAACTAAAACAAAAGAAAAAACCATAACTACTTGTATGAATGTGGATAACTAAATATGACATATGGGTTTTTGAATATTGATAAGTAATTATGGTTTTTCTTTAAAAAGAACAACGCCGTATCGTAAGGCAATTAAATAATAAACTTATTTTTAATTAAAAGCAAGAAAAAAGAACTAGCGACCTGTAATACTAGTTCTTTTTCTGTTAAGAAAGGAGGTTTGTCAAAACTAGACATAACCAACACACTAATAATATAACATAATTTTTTGTAAAATAAAAGTCGCATTTTAGATGACTGAGCGAAATAGTAAATGCGACTTCATTAATAAGGACTTACTCAATGAAAAATTATAATTAAAGTAAGCAACTATAATATAGCATTATTTTTTAAATAAATAAAGTATTAATTGCATATTTATAAATAAAATATTAAAATAAAAGTAAATACAAGGAGTTTAATTTATGGCAACTAAAATTAATAATGGTGGTTATCAACAACCAATGGACCCACGAACAGGAAAGTTTATGAACGGCAAAGCAAGTGAAGCACAAAAAGCAATTCATAAAAAAGTATCTTTCATTGAAAATCAAGCAAAATTAAATAAAATTAGAGAAATGGCAAAAAACGGCGACCAAAGAGCAAAAGATTTTT
>CAYNBG010000088.1:0-4892 GCA_964395495.1 uncultured Staphylococcaceae bacterium | reverse complement strand
TGATGCAAGAGATGGTTTTAAACCAGTTCAAAGAAGAATTATTTATTCAATGCATAAAAATGGTAATACCTATGATAAGCAAACAAAGAAGTGTGCAAAAATTGTTGGTGATGTCATGGGACGTTTTCACCCTCATGGTGATACATCAATTTATGATGCTTTAGTAAGACTTTCCCAACCTTGGAAAATGGAAATGCCTTTAATTAAATTTCAAGGAAATAATGGTAGCATTGATAATGATCCCGCAGCTGCATATCGTTATACTGAAGCTAAATTAAATGAATTTAGTGAAAATTTAGTTGTTGATATCGATAAAAATACTGTCGATATGACTCTAAACTTTGATGATACCGAACTCGAACCTATTGTTTTACCAGCAAGATACCCAAACCTTTATGTTAATGGTACAGAAGGTATTGCTGTTGCGATCGCAACAAATATTCCTCCACACAATTTAATCGAAATGTGTGAAGCAACAATTCATAGAATTAATCACCCAAATTGTTCTTTAGAAGATCTTTTAGAATATATTAAAGGTCCAGATTTTCCTACTGGTGGTATTTTATATAAAACTGATGGAATTAAAGATATTTATTCAACAGGAAAAGGCAGGATTGAAATCGCTAGTAAAGTTACTATTCATGAAGAAAAAGATCATAACGAAATTATTGTAACTGAGATTCCTTACGGAGTTGTTAAACAACCTTTAGTTTATTCAATCGATAAAATAAGAAAAAATAAAGAAATTGACGGCATTTTAGATGTTAAAGATTTAAGCGCTGGTGATGAAATTAAAATTGTTATAGATATTAAAAAAGAATGTAGTACCGATACAGTTTTAGCCTATTTAATGAACAAAACTCAACTTAAAATTTCTTATACATCAAATTGCGTTGCAATTTGTCAAAATCATCCTCACACGATGACTTTAACATATTATCTAGATACATATATTGAACATCAAATCGATGTTATAACAAGAAGAAGTGAATTTGATTTAACTAAAGCTCAAAAAAGACTTCACATTGTTGAAGGTTTAATTAAAGCTATTAACGTTATCGATGAAGTTGTTAAAATAATTAGAAAATCAAAAGATAAAGCAGATTCAAAATTAAACATTATTGCAAAGTTCGGATTTAGTGAAGAACAAGCTGAAGCAATTGTTATTATGCCTTTATATAAACTTTCAAATGCCGATGTTATAATTTATATAAATGAAAAAAATGAACTTGAAAATACAATAGCTGATTTAAATGAAACTTTAGCAAATCCAACTAAACTTAAAAAAATCATCATTAACGATTTAAAAGAGATTAGTAAAAAATATGGAGTTCCTAGAAAAACTGAAATCGTAGAATACGAAGAAAGCAAATTTGAAGTTGATAAACGTGATTTAATTATCAAAGAAGATGTCTATGTATCTATTACAAAAGATGGATACGTTAAACGTTCTACAATTAAATCGTATAATGCAAGTAATTCAATTCTTCCTGGTATTAAAGAAGGTGATAGTTTAGTTTTAAGTATGCTTTGTAATACTATGGACTATGTTCTTTTATTCACAAATAAAGGAAACTATATTTGCTTAAGTGTCGATCAAATCGTTGAAAATAAATGGAAAGATGAAGGTAAACATATAAACTATATGTGCAATCTTCCTTTAGAAGAGCAAATCGTCAAAGCAATAGTTATTAAAGATTTCTCAAAGCAAGTTAACATCGCAATAGTTTCTAAATTTGGTCAAGTCAAAAAAAGCAAATTGGAAGCTTTCTTCACCGAAAGAACTTCAAAACCAATGACTTGCATGAAATTATTAACTGATGATGAAGTCGTCGATGTAAGCGTTACAAATGGTGATAATAATCTTTTAATTATTACTAAAAAAGGATATGCAACATATTTTAACGAATCAGAACTTTCTCCTTTAGGACTTAAAGCTGGTGGAGTAAGATGTATATCCACTTTAAGAGATTCTGAAATTAAAGCTATATTAAGTTATAGAAAAGATGAAAAAGGCAAAATTTTACTTGTAACCAACCAAGGCTGTTCAAGAGTTTATGATATAGGTTATCTAGAATTAACTGCTAGACTTGGCAAAAATAGTGTTATATTCAAATCATTCATCTCAAGTCCAAATACTTTAGCTTATGTAACAAAAATTAAATCAAAAGATCAAGATATTAAATTATCATGTTTGATGAGTAATAACGAAGTAAGAGAATTTGCATTTAACGATTTCCATTTAACTCCAATTGAAAGTTATTGTAAGAAAAATATGGATTTCGAAGATAAACTATTAATTAAAGAAGTCTATACAAGCAATGTGCAAGTTGTTTCAAAAGACACAATCGAAGAAAAAGGACATGAAAACTTTAAACTTAAAGAAGCATTAAAAGAGCTTAATGGTGAAACTAAAATAGAAAAAGAAGAAACAAAAGCTAGTGAAGAAAAAGTTTCAGTTTTTCAAAAATTAGGTTTAAAGAAAAAAGACACTAAAGAAGATAAAGAAAAAGAGGATGATAAGCCTAAATATGAACAAATCTCAATTTTTGATGATTTAGGTGATTAGTTATGAGTAAACTTATTCCTACATTTTACTCTTCAACAAATCTATTTGATGTAGACGTTTCTTTCTTTAAAAAAATAAATGTTAGATATATTTTAGCAGATTTAGATAACACTTTAGATTCATTTAAATCAAAAGAAGCTAGTTTAAAAACTAAAGAGTATATTGATATTTTAAAGAAAAACGATATTGATCTTATTATTATTTCTAACAATAATAACGATAGAGTAAAACGCTATGCTGATTCAATAAATGTTAAATATTTAGCTAAAGCAGGAAAGCCTTTTAAGAAAAAAATACAAAATTATCTATTAAACAACAATATAGACAATAAAAATTGTATAATAGTAGGTGATCAATTACTAACAGACATAAGATGTGCTAATAATCTTAAAATTAAATCATTATTAGTAGAAGATTTAGTAAAAGAAAATCAGTTAGTAACAAAATTTAATAAATTCTTTGATAAGATTATTAGAAAAAGATTAAAAAAGAAAAATAAATTAAAAGATTGGAGGGATTAATTTATGGCAGAATTAAACAAAATTGATAGATGCTATCATTGTGGTTGCATTTTACAAACTGAAAATGAAGATGAACCAGGATATATTTCTAAAGAAATTATTGATAAATATCCTCAAGGCTTATTATTATGCAATAACTGTTTTAAAAATGAACGTTATAATCTTACTCCAAAACAAAATGATTCTTTAGATGAAGATTATCAAAAGATAATAGATATCATAAAAAAGAAGAATGCTTTAGTTGTTTATGTTGTGGATGTTTTTTCTTTTGAAGGAAGTTTTGTTTCTAAATTAAATGCTGAACTCAATGGTTTAGATGTTTTAGCAGTTGCGAACAAAGCTGATTTATTACCAAAAAATACTGATTATAACCATGTTTTAGAATATGTTGCTCATCATTTAAGAGTTGCTAAATTAAATGTTGTCTCCACAGTTTTGGTTTCATCAAATAACGGTTTTAATATCGATAAAATGTATGAAAAAATAATAGAATTAAGCAAAGACAGAGATGTTTATTTTATTGGTGCTAGTGAGTCTGGAAAATCAGTTTTAATTAAAGAATTTTTAAAACGTTATAAAAACAATACAAATAAACCTATTGTTACATACACATTTAAAGATACAAAATTAAGAGGATTTAAAATTCCTATAAGCAATACGCATTACATCTACGAAACACCAGGATTTAATCCAGTAAACTCAATTTTAGCAAAAGTTGATAAGCAATGTGCTAATGCGATTACTCCTTCAAAAAGCATTGTTCCAGTTCGTAAAACATTGGCAAATAAAAATGTTTTGCTTTTAGGAGGTCTTGCTTTAATTCAACTTGAAAGCAATGAAAAAGTTGCTTTAACAATTTATACATCAGAAAAAGTAGAAGTATATAAAACTTTTTTCAATGATATCAAAACTGCAAAAAACAAATTAGTTAAAAAGAAAATTAAACCAGTTAGTTCGACATTTAAAGAATTTTCTGATTTTGATGGTTTTGATATTGAAGTTACAGAAGAAGGTAATAGAGATATTGGTATCTTAGGTTTAGGATGGATATCATTTAAAGCTAATAAACAAAAATTTAGAATTTTTATCCCTAGAGGAACTTATATTTATACAACAAGAGAAAAGGTAATTTATGTTAACAAGTAAACAAAAAGCAACATTAAAAACAATTGCACATCAAAATATAAAAACTATAGTTAAATTTAATATTGGAAAAGGCGAAGTAGACAAAAATACGATAACCATGCTTAAAAACGCTTTTTCAAAGCATGAATTAATTAAGATATCATTCTTAAAAAGTTGCTTTGAAAATCGCGATAAACACGAGATAACATTAGATTTATTGTCCGCTTTAAAATGTGATTTAGTTCAATCTATAGGAAATACTATAATTCTTTATAAAGAAAATAAAGAATTAGAAAATCACATTGTACTTTAATTTATGAATATATATTTTGATTCTAGATCATTTATTTATAATGATAAAAATTGTATTGCTAAAGACGAGATATTAAAAGAAGTAGAAGCAAAATTAGATAAGCAAAGATTTGAACACGTTAAATCTGTAGCTTTACTATGTTATAAAATAGCAGTAAGCAATAAATTAGATAATCCTTTAAGATATTATTTTGCTGGTTTAGTTCATGATATTGCCAAAAATATGGATAAAAACAGTGAAGTCATCGACAAATATTTAAACGAATACGAAAAAAGTTTTCCTAAATATTGCTTACATCAATTTTTAGCTCCATATATTATTAAAGAAATCTTTTCATTAAACGATAAAGAAATTTTGGATGCAG
>CAYNBG010000087.1:0-4915 GCA_964395495.1 uncultured Staphylococcaceae bacterium | reverse complement strand
AATAGCATTATTAACAAAAGCGTTTTTACCAATTTTAATGCCAGGAGTTAAAATTGGTAAAAACGCTTTTGTTAATAATGCTATTTTAGGTCCTGGTACTGAAATTGATGAAAACGAAGTAGTCAATAAAGATAGCGAAGAAATTGTCTTAATCGATAAGGAAAGGGAGTTACAATAATGCTTAATAAAATTTTAGGTTTAGTCGACCTTCATGGAGATGCTAATCTTGGTGCTTTAACAGAATCACGTCCTTTAGCGGTTACAACTTTATTATGTAGATATACATTTATAGATTTTATTTTAAGTTGTTTTACAAATAGTGAAATTGATGATATAGGAATTTTAGTTAAAGACCATGGTAAAAATATTACTAAACATATTTCTAGAGATTCAATTTATTTAAAAAATAGTAAGACCGGATTTTTAAGAATGTTAGTTAATGAAAATGGCGTTATTAATCCTTTATATAACACCGATATTAATAATTTAAAAGAAAATGATTATCTTCTTTATGATAATGATTCTGATTATATTATTGTCGCTCCATGTCATTTTGTTTTAGATGCTAATTTCCAGGAATTACTTGAAAAACATATTGAAAAAGGTGCTGAATGTAGTTTAGTTTATAAAGAAAGCGATGATACAGATATGTTTTCAGGGTGTGAAAAAGTAGTTGTTGATGCTATTGGTAACGCTCAAAAATTTAGTAAAATTTCTTCAAAAGATAGTGGAAGAAAATTTAATGTTTGCTTAGATATTTTTATTTTTAATAGAAGTTTCTTTAATAGACTTATCGAAGAAGCTAGTAAGATAAGCGAAGTATATTCAATTAAAGATATGGTTAAGTATTATACAAAAATGTATAGCAAAGTAAATGGTATAGAATTTCAAGGTGAAGTCCTCTGTTTTAACAGTTTAGAAAAATATTTTAAAAACCAAATGGCTTTATTAAAGGAAGGTGTAGATCATCCTTTCTTAAAAGAAAGAGATTCTTATATTTATACAACAACACACAATTCTAGACCTGTATTATATGGTGAACATGCTGATGTTAAATGTTCATTACTTGCTAATGGAAGTAGTGTAAACGGAATTGTTAAAAATTCTATTTTAGCTCGTGATGTTGTTGTTGAAGATGGTGCAAGTGTTGAAAATTGTATTTTGTTCTCGCATACAGTCGTTAAAAGTGGTGTACATTTAAAAAATGTTGTCGCTAATAAACGTTGTGTATTTCAATCTGTTAGTAAATTAGAAGGAAAAGAAGATGCTCCAATATATATAAAGGGAGGAAGTATTATATAATGAATATTTTGATGTGTGCTTCAGAAGGATTACCATTTTTTAAAACTGGTGGTCTTGCTGATGTTATTTTAGCTTTAAGTAAAGAATATGTTAAAAAAGGTCATAACGTAAGTGTTGTTTTACCTTTCTATAAACATGTTGATATTAGAAAAAAATATAAGTTAAAGAAAATTTATGACTTTAATGTAAAGATGAATTGGAGAAATATTTCTACTTCAATTTATCATACATTATATTTAGGAATTGATTATTATTTTATTGAAAATGATCAATATTTTTATAGAGACAACTTATATGGTTATTATGATGATGGTGAAAGATTTGCTTATTTTAATAATTCAATTATTGAATTGATTAGACATCTTCCATTTTTAGTAGATATTGTTCATGTTCACGATCATCAAACTGCTATGCTTCCTTGTATGATTAAAAATTTAGATTTAAACAATAAGGAAAATGGATATTTTAAAGATGTTAAAACTGTTTTAACAATACATAATCCTGAATTTAAAGGATATTTTGATAAATTTTGTTTATTTGATTTTTATGGATTGCAAGATAAATTATTTGATGAGGGAAAAGTTCAATTAGATGGACAAGTATCTACTTTAAAAGCAGGTATAGTTTATGCTGATAAAATAACAACAGTTTCTCCTACTCATGCTAATGAATTATTAACAAACGAAGGAGGAAAGGGTCTTTCTTATGATTTAAATTTAAGAAAGAATGATTTTGTAGGTATATTAAATGGGATGGATGTAGAATTTTTTAATCCTAAGAAAGACAATTTAATTTATAAAAAATATTCTATTTCTTCTTTTAAAATTGGTAAAAAAGCAAATAAAGATGCTTTTTGTAAAGAACATAATTTAAATAGTGATTTGCCTTTGGTTTGTATTATTTCAAGATTATCTGAACAAAAAGGTTTGCATTTAATGAGAGATGCTTGTGAATATTTAAGTTATACAGGTTGTAATGTTGCTATTATTGGAAGTGGAGAAGAATACGCTATAAATATGTTTAGTGAACTAGCTAGACGCAATAGTAAACATGTTTATTTATATGTAGGATATAACGAAGAATTAGCTCATAAATTATATGCAGCTAGCGATATTTTACTTATGCCTAGTGCATTTGAACCTTGTGGATTATCTCAAGTTATTGCTCAAAGTTATGGAACTTTACCACTTGTTCGCTTAACTGGTGGACTTAAAGATACAGTTATTCCATATCATACAGTAAATAAAGATGAAAAAAGTGAATTAAATGCTAACGGATTTGGATTTACAAATTACGATCCATCTAATTGTGTTGTTAGCTGTGGAGAAGCTATTAATACATATTTAACAGAAAGAAACGTATTTGATAGGTTAATTAAAAATGCTATGAAAGTTAATCATTCATGGGATGAATCTGCTTTAAAATATATTTCTTTATATGAATCTATTAAAAAATAGATTAATTTAACTTTAATATTATATTTATTTTAGATATAATTTTATTGCGTTGATAAGACTAAGTAGTCAATAAATTTCTTATTTTTAGGGAGAAGAGATAAAGTGAAAACTCTTCAATAAGTGTATTGATGAATTCACCTTGGAGCAAACGTTTACTAACGTTACTAGTAGAAATTAAGTGCATTAAGAATTAGGATGGTACCGCGGGGAAGCTCGTTCCTATAAACCTAATTCTTTTTTATTTATAAAGGAGACTTATATGTTAGATTTTAAAAAAGAATTTGAAGATCTTCAAAAAGAAGCTGATGAAGATATTAAAAATGCAGAATCTTTAGAGAAAGTTGATGAAGTATTTGTTAAATTTTTATCTAAAAAAGGTAAGATTTCTTTAATGATGAACAAAATTAGAGAAGTTAATGATAAGAAAGCTTTTGGTGAAAAATATAATGAAGTTAGAAAAACAATTGAATCTAAATTAAATTCAATTAAAGAAGATTTTGAAAAGAAAAAACTTGATGAAGAACTTAAAAAAGAAGTGATTGATATCACTTTACCTGGTAATTCATTAATTAGTGCTCCTGTTAATCCTTTTTATAAAGTTATAGAAGAAATTGAAAATATATTTGTAGGAATGGGATACACTGTTGAAGCAGGACCTGAAGTCGTTAAAGATAAATATAATTTTGAATTAGTAAATATTCCTAAAGATCATCCTGCTAGGGATATGCAAGATTCATTTTATATTGATGATGAAACTTTATTAAGAACACATACATCTGCAGTTCAAGCTTATGTTATGGAGAAAAAAGGTGGACAACCTATTAAAATTATTTGCCCAGGAAAATGTTATAGAAGAGATGATGATGATATGACTCATTCTCATCAATTTGCTCAAGTTGAAGGTTTAGTTATCGATAAAAATATTAAGATGTCTGATTTAAAAGGAACATTAGAATTATTTGCTAAATCAATGTTTTCTAAAGATAGTAAAGTTCGTTTCAGAAGTAGTTTCTTTCCATTTACAGAACCTAGTGTAGAAGTTGATATTTCTTGTTTTAAATGTGGTGGAAAAGGATGCCCAACATGTAAAGGTAGTGGATGGATTGAAATTTTAGGTGCTGGTATGGTTCATCCAAATGTTTTAAAAATGAACGGATATGACCCTAATGTTTATTCTGGATTTGCTTTTGGTGTCGGTATTGAACGTGTTGCAATGCTAAGATATGGAATTGATGATATTAGAAGAATTTATTCTAATGATATTAAATTTATTAATGAATTTAATAAGAAAGTCGAGGATTAATTTATGTTAGTAAGTTTAAACGAATTAAGAAAATATGTTGATTTAGATGGAATTAGTGCAGAAGAAATTGCTAGTAAATTAACTAATAGCGGAATAGAAGTTGAAGAAATTAAAAAATTAAGTAATGCTACAAATTTAGTTGTAGGTAAAGTTATTTCTTGTTTACCTCATCCTGATAGCGATCATCTTCATGTTACAAAAGTTGATGTTGGTGATGAAATATTAGATATCGTTTGTGGTGCTCCTAATTGTAAAGAAGGAATTAAAGTTATAGTTGCTAAAGTTGGTGCTAAACTTCCTGGAGGAGAAATTAAAGCAGGCCAAATTAGAGGACAAGTTAGTAATGGAATGCTTTGTGCTTTAAATGAACTTGGTGTAGATCCTAAGTATTTAAAAGAAGAACAAATTAAAGGTATTGAAATATTAGATGATTCTTTTGAAGTAGGCGATAAAGAAATTCTTCATCATTTAGGACTTGATGATGATATTTTAGATTTAAATTTATTAGCAAATAGAAGTATTGTTATCCTTTATTTAATGTTGCTAAAGAAGTAGGAGCTTTATTTTCTAGAAAAGTAAATATTCCTGAAGTTAAAGATGATTCTACAGTTAAATCAGATTTTATTTGTAATAGCGAAACTGATAAATGTAAAGAGTTTGCTATTAAAGTAGTTAAAGGCATTGAAATTAAAGAATCTCCATTATGGCTTAAAAATTGTTTAAGAAGTGAAGGTATAAAATCAATTAACAATATTGTTGATTTAGGTAATTATATTATGTTATTAACTGGTCAACCTTTACATATGTATGATTTAGATAAATTACCAAAACATGAATTAACAGTTAAAGACGA
>CAYNBG010000086.1:0-4970 GCA_964395495.1 uncultured Staphylococcaceae bacterium | reverse complement strand
GAGTTAAAACATTTTGTTTTAATAATTTAATAACGCTATTAGTTAATGTAATTGAAGAAAGAAGAATCATGCCAATTGGTATCATTCCTACAATTATAGTAGCAGTTTTAGTTACAACATCTTTAGTTAAAGACCAACTATTTACTGATAACATTTTTACAAATATAGCGATACATGCAGGAATCATTAAACATATCATAAATAAGATTAAAGTATGCAAATTCTTTTCTAAAGGTGTTTTCTTCTTTTTAATTTTTAATAAATTGGATTTAATCCCATTTAAATAAGTATCCTTACCTACTTTAATAATTCTTCCTATTATATATCCATTAATTGCAGATGATCCACCTAAAATAGTATCCCCAACCTTTTTAGCAATTAAATCACTTTCTCCCGTTAAAATAGATTCATCTACATTTAAATTACCTTCTAATATTTCAATATCACAAGGAATAACATCACCTGTAGAAATCTTTATAATATCATCAATAACTAATTCAGTATCATCAACTTCTATTTCTTTTCCATCTCTAATAACTTTAAATTTACTTTTATTTATTAAATTAAGTTTAGTTAATTGTCTTTTAGCCTTTATATTTGTATATAAACTAATAATACCATTTAAAATAACTACAATTAAAAAACCATATTTAGAAATTGGTATAGAGTCTTTTTTAACTACAGAATAAATAATAAATAAAATAGCTACAGCATAAAGTATTAAATTATAAAAATTAAAGAAAGCATTAAATATTATTTTTAAATAACTTTTAACTTCATTTCTTTTAATTTTATTAACTTTGCCGTCTTTTTTTCTTTGTTCTACTTCTTCTTTATTTAATCCATCAAATTCCATATAAACATAAATATTTTACTATATTTAATACGAATATTAATATCAAATACTAATTATTTTATTAAATCATATTACTTATTATTGATATAATAATCATGTAAAATATAAATATATTATTAAGGAGCATTTATTTATGCATAAAGATGAAGCAGCTTATGGATTTAGTGTATTGTCAAAACCAGATAGAGTAAAAATAGCTAAGATGTTATATGTTAGAGGTGATTTATCATTTGATGACTTATTATTTATGATTGGTGAAGATCAAGAGGAATTAAAAGAAGATTTAAAATTAATGTTAGAAGCTTCTTTAATTGTTAAAAATAATGAAATCTATTCCATCAATAAAGAATATGTTGATTCATTATTAGATTTTATTAAAAAACCTTGTGGTTGCTGTCACTAATTTAATCAATATCTATACGATTATTAATATAAATTTACATTATCACTATTATCCCAATTAATCATTTTAGGTTGATAACAATAATGATATTTTTCATTATTCCCAAATGTTTCATTATACGAAATATAACAGATATCTTCATCCATTCCATTAATTTTATTTCCTATACAAATAATCTTTGAATCAGGAAATCTTTTTCTTAATTCTTTATATCCATTTAAAAATATTTGTTTAGAATTATTATCTTTATTACAACAACTTAAAGTAGATATCATTAAAATTATTCCGTTTTCTATACCAGCAAAGCAAATATCATACGTATCTTCATTTACCCATCCTACAGCGACTATAACATTTTTAAATCCGTTAATTTGTAACCACATTCCACTCCATCTATTTTTAAATGTAGCATCTATTATTTGAGCTACGCTCATATTAGGATACATACTAAAATCTAATGTTGAACAAGCATAATAACTAGCAATTTTTTGAATAAATTTTGTTGGATCATTATAAATTCTTTCTAAAACTTTATCATCTTTAAAACAATGAACAATTTTATTTGTTTTATTATTATCTTTAAGGGAAACATTATTAACTGAAATTAGAAATTTTCCATTATTTAAATAAGTTATATCTATATCATTTCTTTTTACAAACGGAATTCCATAAATATCGGTTCTCCAATATTTAGGAATAGGTCTTATCAAGTTAATATAATCCTTTCTATTATATTCCATATCTTAACTCCATTTTAAAATTTAAAAATATAGTTAATTTTCATATTCATCGTACCAAGCAATCTCTTTTTCAACTTCCCAAAAAGATTTACCATCAAATATTTTTGCTTCAAAAAATTTTTGCTTACCTTCTTCCTCACTATCTACATACACATCAAAAACATAAGAAAAATCAGCAACATCATTATCTTTAATCAACCTTGTTGTATATTTATTTCCGCTTTTATCTTCATGAATTACTGAACGATATCTATAAACAAAATACCTATATTTTTCAGCATCTTTTTCAATCCTATAGCCTTCACACCAATATGTAAAGCCTTTATAATAAAGGGTTGCTTCACTAAACCATCCATAATCTAAGAATTGATCTAAATTAGCATTTATCATATAATTCAAACTCCTTTAAGTAATCTTTGTATTTTTCTTTGACATCCGATGTTATAAATTCAGCAGGCAATCTAGTCAAACCTTTATATAAATGCATATGTAAAACAAAACATTGTTTATCACCATTATTTAATTTAGGTTCAGGATGGTAAGCTATTTCAATTATTGGATATCCTTTATTATTAAAGAATCTCATCTCGCAAAACTCATTATTTTTAAACCTAGCATAAATGGAATTAGGTGAATGAGCTAATTCTGGTAAGGAATGATTATTACCATATCCATCTAAAACTTTAACTCCTGATTCAGTAACTTTAACTGTATGGTAATCTAAATCAGTTACATAACCATACTTTGCAACGGCTCCTCTAGAACCCATAACGAACTCCTAGTAGGAGTACTTTTAAAACTATTATCATAAAATCTCCTTTTATTATATACTTGATTTAATTAAACGGAGAAACTATAATTATTTGGCCGGAACTATTATAGTTCTATAACATCACCGCAAGGTGATGTTTTCTTTTTATTTAAATCAAGCGTCTATATAATACAACCAAATGCAAAATAGCACAATAAAAAATTTGACAGTGTCAAAATTATTTTTTTACAAGAAAATTATATTAATTTTCTAGTAGATTCACCTTCAATTAATCTACCTTCTACTATAATATGTTTATTATTTTTAGTATTTGTAGATAGCATTTTTAATAATTCTTTAGCTAACTCTTCACCTATTTTTTTAACATCTTGTTTAATTGTAGTTAATGTAGGTGTTATCATTTGACCAACATTAATACCATCAAATCCAGTTATAGAAACATCATCAGGACATGATAAACCTAATTTATTTAATATTTTAATAGCAGCTATAGCTGTATAATCATCAGGAAACATAATAGCTGTAGGTTTATTTTTTAAAGATAATAATTTTTTAATTGTTTGTTCAATTGTATCGGTAGCATAATATCTTCCGGATATAATCAATTTTTTATCTAATTCAATATTGTTAGCTTTTAAACCTTTTTTATATGCTTCAAGTCTTATATTACTAACATCATTTTCAGTATCTCCACCAACGAAAGCGATTCTTTTATGCCCTAAAGAAACTAAATAATTTACTAATTGGATAGTCATTTCATCATTATTCGAAGATACACTAGAAGAATTATCACCTAAATAATCAAAAGAAATAGAAGGTATATCACTATTTAAAACTTCTTGTAATTCTTTATTTTTTATATCGCCAAAAAGTAAAACACCATCTACTCTTCTTGACATACAATTTTTTAAAAAAGATTCATCTTTACCTCTAACATTTTTACTAATAAATAAAAGATCATAGTTCTTTTTATTTATTTCTGATTGGAAACTATCAAGAATATCAGAAAATAAACTATGTTTAAAAGGAGAAATATTAGTTCCAAAATAAGTTAAAACACCAACATTAAAAGATTTTCCTTTGCTTAATGTTCTAGCTCCAGCATTAGGAACATAATCAAGTTCTTTCATTGCTTTTAATACTTTATTTTTAGTTTCTAAAGGAATAGAACTATAATTGTTCATTACTTTAGAAACTGTAGAAGGTGATACCCCACAATATTTAGCAATGTCATAGACTGTTATCATCATTACTCCTTATATACAATTGTTGTTATAGAATCCTTTTTAATTAAAACACCAAATACTTTATTGTTTATATTAATTTTAACATATTTTTCATCGCTTTGATTGATTAAAATAACAATAATTTCATTATTTGTATTTTTTAATGAACATATTTTAATATCTGTATTATTTATATTATTAATTCTTATTGAATTATCTTTAATAAAATGAGAAAAATGTTTAACAAAATAATACGATTTATTAAATATTAATTCTTTATTTTGTGTATCATATTGAATTAAAGCTTCACAATAATTTCCTGCATGATTTGGTCCACCTTTTTCATCCAGAATAATGTTCCAATCAATAAAGCCATTAGAAAAATTATTTATATCATTTAAATATTCTATGCCATATCTTAAGGCATGATTAAATGTTGAATCTTTAAATATCAATAATTCAATACAACCTTCTGTAAATATCATTTTTTTATCAGGATATAATTCATGAGTTTTACTTAATTCTTTATTGCACCCATTATCATACCAATGATAAGCAATACCATTAATAAATGAATTATCTTTTAAAAATGATAGTGTTTTCTTAACTCTTTTAACAATTATATCTTTATTATGATCCCAAATATACATGTCTAAAGAAATATTATTTTTAACTAATTCATTATGAATTTCTAAAGCTAAATTAGCTTCTTGTTCTTCAGAAAATATACAAGATTCCCAAACTTGAACTGCTTGTGGTTCATTTTGTATTGTTAACATATCTATATTAATTCCTAATTTTTTCATTTCTTTAATATATGTAACAATATATGAAGCATAATCTTTATAATATTCATTTAATAAATGACCACCATGTTTTTTATCTTTATTATCTTTCCATTTAGCTAAAGGAGACCAACTTGAAGCCATAAATGATATATCTTTATATTTTAAAACATCAAAAATAAGAGGGA
>CAYNBG010000085.1:0-4971 GCA_964395495.1 uncultured Staphylococcaceae bacterium | reverse complement strand
TTAGATTATAAAAATAAAATTGGGTATTTAGATGAATCTGTAAATAATATTGGTGACGAAGAATATTGTATATTAAAGGAATTGGTTAAAAATAAAAGCTATTTCGATATAGAAAATCAAACAAAAAAGGATTCTTATTATAAAATGGTCATTTTAACAGCTTTAAAAGAAGATGAAGGTGTAATAAATGAATATGAAATAAATGATACAACAGAACTAAAAGAGTGTTGTGAAATTTATGAGGTTGAGCCACCATTACCTAAAGATCTTTTGGATGTGTTTCTAAATGATAGAAATAAAGCTATAGATAATGTTAAAAATAATAACAAAATATTAAAAGAAGATAAAGATTCATATATTAAAAAAATAACATGGCAAAAGAGTGTATTTACTAAGATATTGTTAAATTCAAAGTTTAGGTATTATTTAGGTGGTCAATACTATATGGATGGTTATCATGGGCGTTATAATTATGGGTTGACACCTGATAATTTATATAGAATTGTTGTATTTAGCAATAATCAAGAACAATTAGAAAAGAAATTAAAAAGTTATAATTTTTTTAATAAAGAGATTAGTGATTTATTAATCGAAATATTAAATAGTAAATAAATAAAAAATTAAAATTTATTTATTTTTGGTTATTGAATAATTTTATATATATATAATTAAAAATAATAAAAGGAAGAATAATTATGGAAAAGAATAATTTTGAAAAAGAGATTGAACAGTTAAAAGAAAAGTGGGATGCGTATTTAAATGCAATACCATCTTATAATAATTACTTTACTTTGAATTTTGACTATTTACCTGATGGCGGAACTAAAATTCCACTTGATAAATGGTATCCAAAAGAAAATGAATCTTTATCTTTAAGTGATGATGCGTATTTTTTATTTGGGTTTTGGCTATTATCAGAAGATACTTATAACTTAATATATGAAATTTATAAATCAGAAAATAAAAATAATTATAGTGATTTTATTTTATATATTAGAAAATGCTATGAAACAATATTATTAAGCGTACCTAATGGTAATGCAACTGCTGATATAGATTTATATAGTCCAAAAATAATTTATAGTATTGAACGTGCATGTGATGACTCATGGTTAGATAATACTGATTATGATGCAGCTGTGTTTTCTAGAAGCTTTATTGTGTTTTTAAAAAGTGGTAAAGATTTTCTTTATAATGATGAAATTTTAAATATGCATGATTTTAGTGATATGGATTCACTTTTGAATAATCCAATGGGATTTGATTGCTTTAAAAAAGGCTATTGTTTAGATATGTACAAATATTATGTTAAATGCTATTATGAAAGCTTTTAAGTAAGGTATTTAATATAATAAAAAAAGATTTAATTTTTTGTAAAAATCTAAATATTTCTAAGTTTTATATTACTTATTTTTATTTGTTTAAAAATATTAAATTATATAAATTAATTAAAACTGAACTATAAATTGTTTTGATGTATATATGAAAATTAACTAAATAGTAATTAAAACTGCTTTTAAATCTATATATATTTTTGAAATATGAAGAAATAAAATTGAAAAGAAAATAAGAATTAGTTAAAAAAACAGATGAAATTATTACAAGATGAAACATTCGATACTGTATATTATGAATTTAATAATAATGATGATGTTAGACAAAGAAAATGCTTAAAGTAAAGGACAGGAAGCTTTTATAATGCAAACAGTAGTAAGTAGTTTTTTACATTTCTAAAAAATAAATTATTTAATTATTCAATTTTTATGATAAGTTTTTTAAAACTTAATTATTATTTCTTGATATTTTTGTTTTTTGGTAGTATTATTCTAATTAGGTAACTAAAATGTGCGATCAAACTGAATTAAATTTTACAAATGGAAAAAAATATATAGTTAAATTAGAAGGAATTTCTAAATTATTTTGTTTACATTACCAAGAATTTGATTATCAAATATTGAGTGAATTTATTAAAAATCTCGAAAATTTTAAACAATTTTTAAATAATAAATTTACTAAAGAGGTTAATGATATTCTTTATAATAATTTTAGATATTATACCAAAGAAGAAATTTGTAAGACATATTGTTTAAAAGCAAATTTTTATCGATTTGATGAATGGATGTGGAATATAGTTGGTTGTTTTGATAATATAATTAAAATTAAAGATAATTTTTATGATTTTGATTACGCAAATAGATTATTAAAAATTTTTAATGTTAATTCTTTACACGAGTTAAAAAATATTGATTCTATAATTTATTGTTTTTTCTTTTTAAATTTTAAAAATGTAGATAAAAATTATGAAAAGTTTCGTCATCCATCTTTACCAAGATATTTTGATGATTGTGATGTTCTTGATGATATATCAAAATTTATTAAAAATAGAGATGTAGAATCCGCTATAGAAAAGATTAAAGGAATAGGTAAACGCATCAAAAATATAGAAAATGATTTTGATTATTCTAATTCACATTACCTTGATATTAATGAATCAAAATATAATGATTGTGTTGATTTTGATAATTATTATTTTACAATTGACAAAATAATTGATATGTTAAATAGCGATTTAATTGATATTGATAACGGAAACTGTTGTTATTTAAACAACAAAAAAAATAAATTTAAACAAAACTTTGATGATTTAATGATAACATTTGATGAAGAAATAAAAAATAATATTTGTTCATATGATGATATAGTGTTAACGTATTGTTTAGTTGATTCGTTATTAGAAAGAATACATCAAAATAGATTAATCGGTTACATATATAGAAATGGCAATATAAATAATTATGAAGTAAAGGAATTTTTGAATAATAAAATCTTAATTATGGAAGATTTAAAAAAAGTTCTTCTTCAGTTAGAATCGCGATACAAAAAGGAAAGAAAAATAATAGATAATCTTAAAAATATGACATTGGATGTTGATGTCGATTGGGATTCTTTAACTTCTTTGGCGTTAGATGATGAGCAAACAAAAGCAACAAGTATTGAAGATGGATTATCTTTATGTATATTAAATAAAGGCTATGTGGATATTCCGTATATTTCAGCAGTTACTGGAGTTAAAGATCCTAAGGTAATAATTGATACATTAAGAGGGTCTATATATCAAAACCCTCTTAAAATGTCTAATGAATTATTTTATGAAGGACGGGAAACTAGTGAAGAATATTTAAGCGGTAATATATCAAAAAAACTTCAAATTGCTAAGCAATATAATGATAAATATAATGGTTATTTTATAAGCAATATAAAAGCACTTGAAAGTGTTTTACCTACAAAGATTAATCCTGATGATATTTATATTACATTAGGTTCGCCTTGGATTCCTGAAGAAATTATTAAAGACTTTATTTTAGAATGCTATAATGAAAAAGAATATTTCCATAGTAGTGATGTTGTTGTTACACATGACAAATTAACAGGGAAATGGAATATTGATGTTTCTGCATATTTAAAAAATTGGATTAAAGCCAAAGATAAATATGAAATTCGTGATAAAATGAGTGGCCTAACATTAATTAAGAAAACGTTAAATTCAAATAATATTTTAATTTACAAAGATAGTAACAAAGTTGATAAAAATGGTAAGCCAATAAGAATACTTGATGAAGAAAAAACTATTATTGCTTCTGAAAAAAGAGAACAATTAATAGAAGATTTTAAAAAATGGGCATTTGAGGATAAAGGAAGAAAAGCGATATTAGTGAACATATTTGAAGAAAAATATTGTCAAAATGTTAAAAGGGTTTTCAATGGAGATTATTTAAAATTTAAAAATATGAATCCTGTTGTTAATCTTTATTCATATCAAAAAAATGCTATAGCAAGAATTTTATTTTCTAAAAATGTTTTATTAGCTCATGATGTTGGTGCAGGAAAAACTTTTGTAATGATTGCAGCAGGTCAAGAATTAAAAAGACTTAAAGTATCAATGAAAAATATGTATGTTGTACCCAATAATATTGTTAGACAATGGTATGATAATTTTAAATATTTGTACGAAGACTCAAATGTTTTGTGTATAACACCCAAAGACTTTACACCAAAAAATAAATATTTAACAATGTTAAAAATAAAGGATAACGATTATGATGGCATTATTATCCCTTATTCTTGCTTTGAGTCTATACCAACTAGTAAAGAATATTATGATAGCGAAGAAGGAAAAAGAATAATTAATGAATTTATTTCAAATTCGTTAAATATTGATGTCGATAGTTTACCAAATCTAAATGAGAGTATTAGTGAAGCAAAAAATATGAGCGATAATGCTAAAATTGTTTTTGAAGATTTTAAAATTAATAGATTATTTGTTGACGAAGCCCACAATTTTAAAAATGTACCATTTAAAACATCTCTTTCTAATCCTGGAATAAATCCTAAAGGCTCACCAAAATGCCAAGATATGTTAGATAAAGTTAGAATTATTCAAAAAAATAATGATGGTGGTGGAGTGATTTTTGCGACAGGAACGCCTATTACTAATTCAATTACTGATGCTTATATAATGCAGTATTATTTGCAGCAAGGTGAACTAGAATTAAAATATTTAAACACATTTGATGCTTGGGTAAAGATGTATGCCGAATCTAAAAATGTTTTCGAAGTTGATGTTGATACAAATAATTATAAAATAAGAAATAGATTTATTAAATTTCATAATTTAAATCAATTAACAATGTCATTATCAAATATATGTGATTTTCATTCTGTTGATGTTAATGATGGAATACCTTTAGTTGAGTATGAAATAGACGAGATTAAAAAGAGTGATGATTTAAAGAAATATTTATTAAGTATCTCAAATCGTGCAGATAAACTTAAAATAGGTAGTGTGGATCCAAAAGATGATAATTATTTAAAAATTACAATTGACGGAAGAAAGGCTGCTTTTGATGTTAGACTTGTTAATAATAAATCGATTTTTTCAAAAGAATCAAAAGTATATGAATGCGCTAAAAA
>CAYNBG010000084.1:0-5037 GCA_964395495.1 uncultured Staphylococcaceae bacterium | reverse complement strand
AAAGAAGCTGAAGATTTAAAAGCTAAAGCATCTATAAATATGGCTCCATTAAATGCTTTATTTGATTGGAATATGTGTAGTGATGTTATTAAAATGACTACACCACTAATTCAATTAGATAGATATTTTGATATGAAAAAATATCAATATATGTCAGAAAAGTTTGGTCTTCAAGAAAATGATGATAAAGATACATCTACATATTTTGTTTTATCTGGATCAATTCAAGGAAATCCTTTTTTAATTGAAAGAACTTATAATACTAGAATGAGTACTAAAACATATAGTGGAAGTATTACAATTACTTGGACAACATATGATAGTAAAGGTAATGCTCAACACCATTCACAAGTTTTAACTGCTACAGTTACTAAACCATGTCCTTCATATTTCTTTGATACTAATTTAATATATGGAAATGAAGCTGCTCCTAAACTTTCATTTTCTAGAAAACCATCTAATGCTAATAATATGAATGATAAGCAACTTCAAAAAGCTGTAGCAAAAGGTGAAAAACAACTTAAAAAACTTGAAGAAAAGGCATTAATGGATGATGATCCATCAACAAACTTTACTACAATGGGTAATGATGAATTTGATGTTTTATTTGGTGCTAGTAATAGAAATAATGAAACTGAATTTAGATTATTATTTACTCCACTTGCTCAAAGAAATGAGTTGGATTTAATTAAAAGTAAAGTGCCTTATGGAGATGACTTTAGTTTTTATAAGAAGGGTATGATTAATATAATAAGTTCAGCTCACTCTCAAAATGCTGATTATTATGAAAATCCAACTACATTCCAAAGTTATTCTTATGCTATTAGTAAAGATACATTTATTAAATATAATGAAGAATTTTTTAAAGGAATCTATTTTGATTTAGCTCCATTAATTTCAATTCCTTTATATCAACAACATAAACCTCATGAATTTATATATAAGAAATTTTATGAAAGAAACTTTACTTGTTACGAATCTGAATCTATGGCAAATTCTTTTGATAATAAGATATTTGCTCATGAGGACTCTAAAACCGATGCAATATTAAAAACTCAATTAATTGAAAAAAATAATGAATCTGATAAATTATCAGTTATGGCATATTCTTATAAAACAATTGAAAGAGTTGACTATATTTCTAAGATGGGTGGAGATGGATGCGTTCATACAATTCCTGTACACTGGGATGAATATATTCCTCTTCAAAAAGAAACAATTATGGAATTATCTCATTATGATTCATCAAGAAGTAAATTTAATGAGAATATGAGAAACAATAAAGAATTTTTAAATTTATTATCGAAATATTCCTTGAATAATGGTATTATTTATCAAAGAGGTATTTTAGCATTATTATTAGATAATAATAAAGTATTCTCAAATGATGATGAAAAGTTAATCGCAAATATGCTTAACTCAACTTTAAAGAAATAGGAGGTTAAATAGTTATGGCAAATGAATTAGACGAAACAAAAGATCCAGTAAGCGAAGAAGGAAGAGATGTTAATGTTATTCAAAAACAAATCCCTGTTACAGTTGGTGCAGGTAGTAAATTTTTTGAAGTATTAATGTGGTGTTTATTTATTATTCCAGGTATTGTATTTACAGTTAAAAAGATTAATGCAGGTAAATATTTATCACAACTTCAACAAAAGCTTCAACATGATGCTTCACAAATCGATAACTATATGGAACAAAGAGTTGTTGAACTTAAAAATGCTGCTAAATTATTAGATAAAGCTATTGATCTTGATAAAGATACATTAACAAAGATTGCAATGTATAGAGGAGGAAGTCAACCTCAAAACGACGCAACAAGAAATGAAGTTGCTCAAACTATGGATACAGTTGCTGCTAAAATTAATGTTGCTTTAGAAAATTATCCAGATCTTGCTGCACATCAAGAAATCGCTGATGTTATGCAAAAGAATAGTTATCTTCAAAGAGAAATTACAGCTGCTAGAGAAACATATAACGATACAGTTTTAAGATGGAATGCTGCTATCTTTGAATGGCCAGCAAAACAAATCGTTGCTGCAAAAAGAGGTTATACAACTCGTATTCCATTTGCTGCTAGTAAAGCTACAAAAGAAGAAGCTAGAGGAACATTCTTCTAATATTAGAATTAAAATTTTTAAAAAGGCCACATATGTTGTGGCTTTTTTATTGCTTTTATAATGATTTAAATAATAAAATAATGTAAAATAATAACTATCTAAAAAGGAGTTTTATTATGGAAACAATTAGTTGGGATGAATATTTTATGTCGATAGCACTTCTTAGTGCAAAAAGAAGTAAAGATCCTTCTACTCAAGTTGGAGCTTGTATTGTTGATGATGAAAATAAGATTGTTTCTATTGGATATAATGGAATGCCTAGAAATATTAAAGATAGCGATTTAACTTGGGAAAAAGGTGAGGATTTAAATAGTAAATATTTATATGTCTGTCATGCTGAATTTAATGCTATTTTAAATACTAGAAATGGTAGCGCTTTAAAAGGATGTAGAGTATATGTTACATTATTTCCATGTAATGAATGTGCTAAAGCTATTATTCAAACAGGTATTAAAGAAGTAATATATTTATCAAATAAATATGAAAATAGTGTAGAAACTAGAGCTAGTAAAAAAATATTAACTTTAGCTGGTGTTAAATTAAGACAATACGATGGTAAATATAAGGAAGTTATTTTAAAGTAAAATGAGCGATGTTGCTATAGAATTAAAAAATATTTCATATAGCTATGATGATAAAACTAAAGTATTAGATGATGTATCTTTAACTATAAATAAAGGTGAATATGTTTCCATTATTGGACATAATGGAAGTGGAAAATCTACTATTGCTAAGATCATGGCATATTTAATAGAACCAAAAAGTGGTGATGTTTTTATATGTAACAAAAAAATAGATAATCAAAATGCTGATTCATTACGTGAAGTTATTGGAATTGTTTTACAAAATCCTGATAATCAATTTATTGGTTCAACTGTTGAAGATGATATAGCTTTTGGTTTAGAAAATAGAAATATTGAAATCAATAAAATGCATGAATTAGTAGCTAAATATTCTAAACTTGTTGGAATGGAAAAATATTTAGGTAAGGAACCTAGCGAATTATCTGGTGGTCAAAAGCAACGTGTAGCTTTAGCAGGTATTTTATCTTTAGGTTTAAAAATTATTATTCTTGATGAAGCAACTGCAATGCTTGATCCAGAAGGTTGTAAAGAAATTAAAGAACTAATCTTTAAAATGAAACAAGAAGATAAAGAATTAACTATTATTTCTATTACTCACGATATGGAAGAAGCTTATTATAGTGATAGAGTAATTGTTATTAATGATTCTAAAATATATAAAGACGATATACCTGAAAATGTATTTAAAGATGAAAAAACAATAAAAGATATGGGATTAGATATACCTTTTATTATGAAAATTAAAAACGAACTTAAAAATAATGGTATTAAAATAGATGATAATATTAAAAGTATTAAAGAATTAGGAGATTATTTATGCAAATTGAAGTAAATAATATTTCTTTTTCTTATTCTAAAAAAGGTAGTATATCTACTAAAGCTTTATCTAATATTTCTTTAAATATAGATAAAGGTGATTTTATATGTATTGTTGGAAAAACTGGTAGTGGTAAATCTACTTTTATTCAAATGTTAAATGGATTATTACTACCTGATAGTGGTTATATAAAAATAGATGATTATATTATTACTAATGATAAAAAGTTAAAAAAATCATTACTTAAAGATAAATCTAAAGATATTAAAAAAGAAAATAAAAAGATGAGCGGACTTAAAAAGAAAGTTGGTTTAGTGTTTCAATTTCCTGAATATCAATTATTTTCTGAAACTATTATTAAAGATTGCATGTTTGGACCAAGAAATTTTGGTTTATCTAAAGATGAAGCTAAAAAAGTATCTAAAGAAGCCTTAAATAAAGTAGGAATACCAGATTCTTATTTTGAAAGATCTCCTTTTGAATTGTCTGGAGGAGAAAAAAGAAGAGTAGGTATAGCCGGGATTTTAGCTAGTAAACCTGAAGTTTTAGTTTTAGATGAACCTACTGCAGGTCTTGATTCTAATGGTAAAAAAGAAATTATGTCTTTAGTAAAAGATTATAATGAACAAGGTAACACAATTATTGTTGTTACTCATGATATGGATTTAGTATTAAATTATGCTAAAAAGGTTATCGTATTAGATAACAGTAAAATAGTAGATATTACTACACCTAAAGAATTGTTTAAAAAGAATGATTTAGAAAAGATGTCTTTAGAAGAACCTGCTATATATCAATTTATTAAATTATTAAATGATAAGGGATTTCATATAGATTTTAATGATATATATGATATATCTAGTTTAGTTAAAGAGATTAAAAAGGAACTTAAAAAATGAGAATTGATAATCTTTTTGGAAAACTAACACACTACAATACATTTATTCATAGGATGGATGCTCGTCTTAAACTTTTTGGTTTAATCTGTTTAATGGTAGCATGTTTTTTACCTTATGGAATTAGTGGAGGTAATACTGATTATTATTGCAATCAATTTTTAGTATTAGGTATTTTAGCAGTTATTATCTTTGCTTTAATGTTATTATCAAGATGTTCTATTAAATCATTTTTCAAATCATTATCAGGTTTATGGTTTATGGTATTATTTTTGATTATTTTAATGGTTTTTATACCAAATAATACTTATACACCTGAAAAGAATCATTTACTATATGATTTTAAAAATGGATATGTTTTATATTATGATGGCTTATTATCTTGTGCTCAAATATTTTTACGTATTATTTTAATGATAGCATTAACATTGATATTAACATCTACAACATCTCCAATGGATTTAACATATGCTTTTGAATGGTATTTAACTCCATTAAAATTATTTAAGATACCTACTGAAATATTTTCTATGATATTATCTTTAGCTTTAAGAATGATACCAACAATATTAGATGAATCTCATAGAATTATGAAAGCTCAAAAAAGTAGAGGTGTAGAA
>CAYNBG010000083.1:493-5129 GCA_964395495.1 uncultured Staphylococcaceae bacterium | reverse complement strand
AATAGAGATTTAATCGGTAAAAAAGAACAAGATCAAATATTAAAGAAGTTTTATTTAAATAAATGTGATTTCTTTTCGTTTTTAGATAGTCATGATAAGGTTTTTATGTTTGGAATAACAAGCCAAAATACTTCATACGATCATGTTAAATATTATTTTGAAAATGTTGATGATCCTAATTTTAATAAAGAAGAAATATTAGATACATATAATAAATTAGGTGTTATAATTCATCATAATTTAGTTAGTGATATAAAGTATAAGAATTTTTATATTAATAAATATAATAAGATTGTTAGCAATATTGTTAGACCTATATTAATTAATAAAATTGGTAAGGAATATGAAAACAGTATCTCTAAGAATTTAAAAACAGAAAAGATAGATATTAATAAATTTAGTAAATTGTTAACTGAAAGTATGTCCCATTTCTATTCGCTATTTTTTAATAGAAAATATTTTAATGAAGGTTTAGTTACTAATGATCAAGAACTTTATTTTGAATTCATGAAATTTATATTAGATTATTTAGAAAATTTTCTATTTTTATATTATTTTAAAGAATTTTTCTCATTTGAATGCTTTTTTAAATCATTTCTTGAAAAATGTTCGTTATATTATTCTTTATTTAAATTAAAAGATGATAATCTAGTAGAAGCAAAAGATTTAAAACTTATCATGAATTATTATGAATCTTTAATCATTAAAAGATTAGGTGAAAATATTGATTTTAATAATAATGATGAAGATTATGTATTTTCTTTAATTGCTAAATATTCTAAATATGGTAATGACTTAAATAAACTTAAAAATAATATTAATAAAAATCCTAAAATTATTTTAGGAATATATGACATTTCTTATTCAAAAGTTGTTAAAGAATTTTTATTAGATTTTATTGAAAATAAAGAATTTGTAGAAGATATCTTTTTAACATATCAAAATAGTATATCTGCATCGCATTCTAATGGTGATTATTTAACTAAAAAAGACGAAAATGATGTTTCTAAATTTAGAGACATTATATTTATTTTTGGAAGAATATTAAAGAAAGTAAGTGAGGAAACTAAGGTATACGATTTTGAATTTAAAAAACATGAAAAGGCTATAGAAGAGCATAGTAAAGTTTTAGAAGATTATAATAATGGCGATCGAGGTTTTAAAAGGTACTTGGAAAAACAGGGTTTTAATAATAAATTAACTGAAAAGCTCGACGGAATTGAAGAATTTGTTACTAAAAAGATTAATGAATATAATGAAACGATTGATAAAGAAGTAGATAATTTCTTAGTTAAACTTGATAATATTGTTACAAAAATCGATAAGATGAATAGAGTTAATTAAATTAGTTTTGAAATATCGATTTTAACGATTTGATCTTTATTGGTTTTTTCTTTATTTAAAAACATAATCAAATAAATCGGTAAGTATATTGTTTTATTAATTTTTTGAATATTTTCATTACAAAAAACAAACCCATATTCATAATTAAATGCAGTATTTGATAATAAATTTGATAGGGAGGAGTGTCTTTTATAATCTTTCCCGGATTTTACTTCTATAGGTATTACTTTGTTATTTAATTCAATTAAAAAGTCAATTTCGCCTCTTTTTTTGTCGGAGTTATAAAATAGTTCAAATCCGTGAGAATTTAACTCTTGAGATATTATAGCTTCATAAATAGCACCATAATTTGAAGTGGAATTGCCATTTAGTATTTCTATTTGATTACCATTGTATAATTTATATGTTAATAAACCGATATCGCATAAGAATAATTTAAATAGTGTTCTTTCTTTGCTTGCTAATAGTGGATATATAGGATTATCTACATTATGGACAAATAATCCTATTCCTGAATTTTTCAACCAAGTAAACGAGCTTTCATACTTATAAAATCTTGCTTTTTCATTTGCGTTTTTAAGTATAAATCGTTTGTTTTGACAATTTAATTCGCTTGGTATAAGGTCGTAAATTTCTTGTATTTGTAGTTTTTCGTTTTTATCGTATTTTGTTATATCTTTTTTATAACCTAAATCTATTTCTTCAAGTGCTTCATTTACAGTTTTTAAATTATTTGTTTGTATAAAATTTAAAACAGCTTTAGGCATACCACCAATGCATAAATATAAATTAAACAAAGACATCATTTGCTTATGAATTGTTTGATCAATTGGTAAAAAATTTTTAAAACAATCAAAAAGGTATTCAATTGTTTTTAAATTAACATTATTAGCCCATAAAAATTCTTCAAAATCTAATGGATACATATTTATTATTTTTAAATATCCAACCGGTATAGAAACAATATCTTTCATCTTTATTCCTAATAAAGAACCGGAAAATATAAATTTGAATTTTGCATTTTCAATTAAAAATTTAATCGGTGTAATAGAGTCTGTCGCTTCTTGAATTTCGTCAATGAAAAACACAGTATCATTTTTGATTTCTTTCTTAGCTAAAGCTGTTAATTTTAATATTAATTGATTTGCATTAAAAGAGGTGTCAAATGCTTCTTTTGCTAATTTGTTTTCGAATAAATTAAATTCAACAAAATTAATTTTGTTATCGCTTAAAAAATTTCTTATAATAGTAGTTTTTCCAACTTGTCTTGCACCATCTATAAGTAATGCTGACTGGCTTGTTTTATACCGATTTTCAATTTGAGATGTAACTTTTCTTTTTAACATATTTGCTCCTTTTTATATAGTTTATCATTTAAAATGCATTTTTCCAACTTTTTTTGATGTGATTTTTGCATTTTTCCAACTTTTTTTGATGTGATTTTTGCATTTTTCCAACCTTTATATTAAAAATATAAATAAATTTTATATTAACATTGAAAGTCAATTTCAAATATTGTATATTATTGATACTTATCAAGAACCATATATTATTAGTGAAAAAATATGGTAGCAACTCTATAAATTATAGTAAGTGCTTCTAATAGCAAAGTTCCGCACTTTGAGCGATAAGTAAGCTAGATTAATTATAGCCTTCCCTTGCGGAAGGCTTTTATTTTAAAGGAGAAAGATTATGGATAAAGTTCATTATTTATTTACAAGTGAAGCTGTTAGCGAAGGTCATCCAGACAAATTATGTGACCAAGTTGCAGATAGAATTTTAGATGCTTTACTTAAAGAAGATAAAGATAGTTTTGTAGCTGTTGAATGCTTTGCTACAACTGATTTACTTGTCATTGGAGGAGAAGTTACTTCTAAAGCAAAAGTAGATTATGAAAAAATAGCAAGACAAACCATTAAAGACATTGGTTATGATAAAGATGAATTAGGATTTAATGCTGATACTGTTAAAATCTTTAATACGATAAAATCTCAATCTCCTGATATTAGACAAGGTGTTAAAAGAGGTGATATATTACTTCAAGGAGCTGGAGATCAAGGTATTATGTTTGGCTATGCTACAGATGAAAGTGAAGGTTATATGCCTTTAGCTATTTCTGTTGCTCATAAATTAGTTAGAATTGCTACTAAATTAAGAAAACAAGGTAAATTCAAAAACGCTAGACCTGATATGAAATCTCAAGTTACTATTGATTACTTTAATGATCAAATTAGAATTGATACTATTTTAATGTCAGTTCAACACGATCCTGATTTTAATGAAAAAGAATTTAAAGAATATATTAAAAACGAAATTATGATTCCGGTTGCTAAATCATTTGGATTAAATACTGATTTTAAAGTATTAATTAATCCAACTGGAAAATTTGTTATTGGTGGACCTGCTGGAGATACTGGATTAACTGGAAGAAAATTAATCGTAGATACATATGGTGGTAGTGCTAGACATGGTGGAGGTGCTTTTAGTGGAAAAGATCCATCTAAAGTTGATAGAAGTGCTGCATATATGGCTAGATATATTGCTAAAAACTTAGTTGCTGCAGGTGTTGCACATAGAATTGAAATTCAATTAGGGTATGCAATTGGTAAAGCTGAACCTTTATCGATAAATTTTTCAACATTTAAAACATCTTTAGTAAGTGATGAACTTATTTTAGAAATTATTAATAAATTCTTTGATTGTAGACCTGGTGCTATTATTTCTAAATTTAATTTAAAAAATCCTTCATTTAATTATGGAGACACATCAAATTATGGTCATTTTGGAAGACCTGATTTAGATTTACCATATGAAAAACTTGATATGGTTGATCAAATTAAAGATTATATTAAAAATCATACTAAATAGATTTCATTTATATTATAATTTTAAGTATGAATGAAGTAATTACTTTTTATTTAGAGAAACCAATTTATACTAATTCTTTTGATATTTTAATGGATTTATATTCTCCAATCATTGGTCAAAAGAGTGTATTTTTGTATACATATTTTGAAAATTTGATTAAAGAAAAAAGAACTAGAATGAATATTGATGAATTATATAAAAATTGCAATATCTCTAGTAAAGACTTTTTATTTATAAGAAGAAATTTAGAATCAATTGGATTAATTAAAACATATACTGATATTAAAAATGATTATTATATTGTTTTAAAGGGAGTTATAGATCCTTTAAATTTCTTTAAGTCTTCTTTATTAACAAACCTATTATTGACTTGTATTGATGAAAATCAATTTTTCCATTCGATTTATAATAACTCGAAGATTTA
>CAYNBG010000083.1:0-483 GCA_964395495.1 uncultured Staphylococcaceae bacterium | reverse complement strand
AAAATCAATTTAATAAATTAAAAGAAAAGTATTTAATTGAAGATAAGATTAAAGATTTAAATGATATAAGCGCAAAATTTGAAGATTCTTTTACTCTTAAAAAAGGAAAGGATTATAAAATCGTTGTAGATAATTCTTTAAATGTATCTACTAATTTTGATATCAATTCTTTAAAGAAAAACATAACTAAAAAATCTCAGATTAATAGTGATTATATTAGTGATATTGAGCTAAATAAGATTACTAATTTAGCTACATTATATGGAATTGATGAAAAAAGTATGGCTGAAATTGTTATAGATTCTTACGATTTTTCTAATAAAATCGGAGAAAGAATCAATTTTGATTATCTTAATAAAAGAATCAAAGCTGAATTGAGCTATAAAAAGGTATTTAATAAGAAAAACGATACTAAAATTAAGATTAATAGCCAAACAGAACTAGCTAATTTAATTAATAAATATGAAAACACTGCTCCTAGAG
>CAYNBG010000082.1:0-5175 GCA_964395495.1 uncultured Staphylococcaceae bacterium | reverse complement strand
GGTTCCAAAAAATCAGAAATTATCAAAAGAATTATTCAAACAAAGTCAAAAGTGTTAGTTGTAACACCCAGAATCTCTTTGGCTTTGGAGTATAATAGTAAATTCAAACTTCCTGTATATTTGAATGTAAATTTCAAAAAGACGGATGATTATTATAAAACAAACTACAAAAAAGGGGATAGTTTAATTTGTCAATACGATAGTTTACATAAGATAAATCCGAAGGATTTTGATTATGTCGTTATGGATGAATATGTAAGCATCTTACTTCATAGTATTGATAATCTCTCAAAACTTAAAAAAGAAAATCTAATAAAATTCAAATCACTATTTAAGAAAAAACTAATAATTTCGGATGCTTTTTTAAATGATTATTTACTTGATTTTTCGGATAAAATCTATAAAATTGAAAATACATACAAAATGCAGGTGAATTTCATTGAACATACAACTAAACAAGACTTTCTTGAATCAATTTTAGATTCTATAAATCAAGGCGAAAAGATTTCAATCTCAACGAACTCAGTGAATTTGATTTATAATGACATTCTTAAACTAACGGAGGGTCTTGATAAATCAACATTATAAACTAATCCACCAGCACCTTGAGTGTAGCAAACTTTATAAAAATGTTCTGTTCCATCTTCGCCTTCAGTTTTACTATTTAAAACGGCACTACTTGTTAATCTTTGTTCAAATGTTTTACTTGTACCTTCAACAGTACTTGAATATAAATCATCAAGATTTGCTAAATATCCACTAGCAGCAAAACTCTTCCAATTGATATCATGAGACATATAGATATCATAGTCAGAACCATCTCTTAATTGTGATTCAAGTTTATCAAGAACTGAAGAATCCATTGTAACATTAACTTTAACTCCAGTTTTTGTTTCATAATCACTAGCCATTTGGTCGATCCATTCTCTACCATAACCGCCATCGTAAACACAAATATATAACTCTTCACTACCAGTTCTATCATTTCCTCCACCACATGAAGCAAGGCCACCGACTGATAATGCTAAAACAAATGCTGACGCCAAAATTAATTTCTTTTTCATAACTTTACCTCTATTTAGGAAACCGCTTTCCTAAACTCTTTATATATAATATAACAAATCTAAAATCTCTAATCAAGAAAAAATGTAAGCGCTTTCCAAATTTTAACTTTTTCTATTGAAAAAATATTGTTTATATGGTAGTTTTAAATAAGGAAAGCGCTTTCCTAAAAGAGGTTATTATATGAAAAAATTAAATTATCTATTTTTAAGTCCTGTATTAATTTTAACATTAGCAAGTTGTGGAGAAACACCAAAAGACAATACTAAAGGTTATACTCCAGATACTGATCCAGAATATTACTCAAAAGTTGAAGAAAGAAATTCTTTTGATCAATCATGTGATTTAAATATTGATGAATCATTTACTAATGGTATTAGTGATGATAAGTTTTATTCTATAGATGGAGTTTGGGATGCTGGTAGTACACAACCACATAACGGAGTTAGAAGTAGAAATTTATTTTATACAACCGATGAAAACAATAACAAATTATTAGCTATAAAAGGTAGAGGAAGATATAACGAAGAAGATTCCGCTACAAAAAATAAACCTGAAGGTGCTGTTTTAATAACAAAAGATCACCTTAGACCTGGAAGATTTGAAATCACTATGGCTTCATTCCCTAGATTTGGAGGATGTAGTGCTTTTTGGACATATTGTACTACTACTGGAAATGAAGCTACATCCCAAAATGAAATTGATATAGAAATCGGTGGAGGCGGTCAATTCACTAATGAATGGTGTACAACTTGGACAACTCACACAACTAAAGAAACTAAAAATATGTCTTTAGAAGATCAATTACATTTTAATGATGGTAAAATGCATAAATATACATTCGATTGGTATACAGATTATGAAGGAACTGGAGAAAAAAGAATAGATTGGTTTGTTGATGGAACTTTTGTTACATCCATTACTGGTGCAGCTGTTCCTGAACACGAGATGCCTCTTTGGATTGGTTTATGGCTTCCTAGCTGGGCAGGTGATTCTTTATTTGATACAGATTATATGTTAATTAAAAACATTAGTTATACTGCTTTTGATGATAATCAATTCTGTGAAAGCTGTAGATCCTATACTTCATATACAAAAACAGTACCATCTCAATTAAATATTCAAACAATTGATTATTCTACAATTAAAAATATCAATAAATTAAGCAATAGTGATTTTAAAAAAACAACTGAATATGCCAAAAATAATTACTATGGATGGCAAATAGATACAACCTCAAGTAAAGGAAGTTTATCATTTAACGAAACAGGATCAATATCTTCCTCTAAAGCGATTGAATTAACTGCATCAAGTGATACATCTAGCAAATATCATGGAGAATATGTATATCAAAATTTAGGTGGAGCATATGAAGGATATCAATATCAATTATCAATTGATGCTAAATTAAAAGATTCTTCTTCTAAAGGTAATATTGAAATCTACTATAAAGATGGAGGAAATATTACACTTAAAAAAGAATCTATCAAAATAGAAACAACAAACTTTGTTACTTACAATAAATATATAACAATGCCAAAAAATGCTGTTAATTTGCGTATAGATTTAACAAGTGAAGACGGAACAGTAAGTTATTCAAATGCTTCATTAGTATTTAAAGGAACTGCTAATTAACATTAATTTTAATTTCAGTATTTAGAATTGGAGAAGAGATTTTAACAACACCTTCTCCTTTTTTATTTAAGCTTCTAATATACATAGAAACTTGACCACCAACTAAAGTAAATTCTTTTGGCCCCATTAATTCTATAGGTCCTTCTACTTCGACTTTAATAGGCATAAAAGAATAGTTTAAAACATGCTTATATTCATCGATTTGTCTTAAAGAAATTCTAAGCATATCATAAGTATCTTCATTGATTAATTCAGTTTTAGACATTTCTACATCTAATGTTGATTTAAATGAAGGCCCAAACTTTTCTGTTTTAATTAATTTACCATCTTTATATCCTTTAAATTCATATGTTTTAGCAACAGTTCCCCAACTTGAAACATAAGCATTAAACATATCAACTAAATCTGGATATTTTAAATGATATTTCACCATGAATTTACCAACTTTTAGTTTATCACCCATTGAAATATTATTTAAACCAATTAAAGCAACTTTCGATAATAATTTAGCCATTTTTCTTTGATCGTTTTTATTAAATCTTGCATCGACAAAAGTTTCTCCAATTAAATCATCTACTTTAATTAATGGATGCTTCATTTTAGCAAATTCACTATGTTTTGCTGTGTATTTTTTAACAAATAATCCGTTTTTGTATAATTCAATATAATCTAAATTAGTAGCAACATAAATGCTTCTATAAATAGATTCATCATAGTCACCTTGATTAAATGAACATAATACTTTCATTACAGGTTCTTTATCTTGTTGAGATTGATAAATATAAGAAGCATATTTTCTATTTCTAAATATATCAAAAACACCATGATAACAAATTCTATCACCACTACCAAAGTCTTTATGTGTATTATAATCAAATGCACACCAACCTATTATTGCACTAATTTCCTTGTATTTATTCGCATCATTAATAACTAAAGCATGACGTAAAGCATGTTCAATTCTTCTTTGTTCTCCATCATAAGATTTAGTAGGGAATGTATGTCCAATACATTCACTAACGATATATGGTTTTTTACCTTTTTTAATAGTTTTAGGTTTATCTAATCCGTGTTTTAAATTACCGCAACTAAAATCATTATAAGCATAAATATCCTCTAAAAGTTCACTATTTTTAAAGAATCTAACACCTAATGTTTGTCTATATGGATCTATATCATGAGCTATTTTATTGCTCTTTTCATATAAATCATGATCATCTTGAGATTCATCTACTCTAACACCATGAGCAATAACTGAAGGATGGTTAAAATCTTCTTTAACCATACTAGAAACATTAGTTAAATGTTGTTCTCTCCAAGCTGTATCTTTGGATAAATATTGCCGTCCTGGTATTTCATCTAATACTAATAATCCTATTTCATCACATCTAGATAAAAATGCTTCATCTTGAGGATAATGAGAAGTTCTAACTAAATTAATACCAGCTTTATATTTTAAAATATTAGCATCATCAACTTGTAAAGATTTACTAGCTGCATATCCAATATAAGGATAAGATTGATGTCTATTTAAACCAATTAATTTAACTCTTTTACCATTTAAATAAAAACCATTTTTCTTAAATTGTGCTGTCCTAAAACCAAACTTAGTTTCATAAACATCTACTCCACCATGTCCATAGTAAACTCTACTAATTAATCTATATAAATTAGGTTCTTCAATAGACCATAATTTTGGTTCTTCAATGTCAAACTCATTGTCTTCTGTATGTTTAATTAATTCATTTCCATACATAATATCATGTACAATTGAAAGATGTTTTTCTGGTTGACTTACTAAATCCTTAATAATTACATGTCCTTTTTTATCAGCATATATTAAAGATTTAACAATGTAATTGCTATCAGCATGACTAATTAATTCTACACCTCTATAAATACCACCAAAGGTCATATAATCAACAACATTTCCAAAAGGAGGAACTAAATGATTTTCTTTAGTAGATAAAATAACTACTAAAAAGTTATCTTTTTCTTTTATATATTTTGAGATATCAATTTCAACAGGAATATAACCTGATACAAATTCTCCTAAACAATTATCATTTAAATAGATTTTAGCATCTACCATAAATGCATTAAATCTTAGAATCCATGTATGATTTCTATTGAATTCTTTAACATCAAATCTTTTAAAATATGTAAATTCACCTTGATAATCTAATTCAGAAAAATAATTATATGGTAATAATTTTACAGTATGTGGTATATCAATTTCTTTAGCAGTTTCAGGAATATCTTTTAAATAAGACTCATTAAAACCTTCAATGAAATACCATGAATAATTTAATTGTTGTTTCATATTAAGTACCTCTTTTTAATTATACATAAAATAATCTACAAATAAGTATAAATATTAATTCATTTTTACCGAAATACGAATTATAATATTAAAATAAAGAAAGTAATAGGTATTACTATGGAACATACTGATTGGTATAAGGATGCTATAATTTA
>CAYNBG010000081.1:0-5187 GCA_964395495.1 uncultured Staphylococcaceae bacterium | reverse complement strand
TAATTGTATTAAACACTTTATCTTTAAAAAACTTTCTAACTTCTTCAACTACTTCTAATCCTAAATTAGTTCTAGAATCTAATAATGTTAATAATACACCTTCTATTTTTAAATTAGGATTTAATCTAGTCTGTGTCATTATAATCGTGTTAAGTAGCTGGGTAATTCCCTCAAGTGCAAAAAACTCACACTGAACTGGAATAATAACTGAATCACTTGCTACTAACGCATTTGTAGTAAGTAATCCTAGTGATGGAGGACAATCAATAATCATATAATCATAATTATCCATAATCGTTGCTAGTGCATTTCTTAACTGCTCATTCTTCTTAAACTCAACATTTTGATATCCCTTTTCCATAAGTTCAATATCAATACCTGCTAAATTAATAGTAGCTGGAATAATAGAAAGGTTAGTAAAACCAGTCTTTCTAACTGCTTTCTTAGCCTCACAAGACCCATTTAACACATCATAAACACTATAATTTATATTCCCCTTATTAACGCCTAGTCCAGTTGTCGCATTACCCTGTGGATCAAGATCAATAATAAGCGTTTTTTTTCCTAATTTACCTAAAGACGCAGCTAGATTTATACTAGTTGTTGTCTTACCAACACCACCTTTTTGATTTGCAATTGCTATAATTTTCATAAATTTATAATGGTTTTTTTAAAATTTTAGAATATAAACGTGGATATTTTTTATCTACATCATTTTCTTTCTTAATAATTATATTAAATCTTTCTTCATTTATAAAAGGTAAAATTTCTTTTTTAACTTCAACAACTTTTGAAGACAATACTTTTAATCCATTTTTACTTTGTTCAATTTCTTCATTATATTTCATACCCTTTAAAGCGATTAAATAACCATCTTTTTTTAAAAAAGGTATTGAAATCTCAAGTAAAATGTTTAAAGCGCTAACAGCTCTAGTAACAATAAAATCAAAATAAGATTTAAAATTAAATGGTAATTCTTCAGCTCTTTTATTAACAATAACAACATTTTTTAAATCTAATTCTTGTTTAACTTTTTCTAAAAAATTAGCCCTTTTAGTTGTAGGTTCAACTAAATAAAATGTAGTTTCAGGAAGTAAAATAGCTAAAGGAATACCAGGAAAACCAGCTCCAGATCCTAAATCCATAACCATTTTATTTTTGTAATCAAAATAATCCATAACAAGTAAAGAATCATAAAAATGCTTAATATAAAATTCTTCTTCATCTGTTATAGCAGTTAAATTTAAAAATTTATTAGTTTCCAAGACTAAATCTTTATATTTATTTAATTTTTCATTACTTTTAATTTCTTCTAAACTCAACATAATTTCTTATTTTTTACATTCATTATCAAAATGGCAATATCACTAGGATTAACTCCACTAATTCTACTAGCTTGACCAATATTAATTGGTTTAACTTTATTTAATTTTTGTCTTGCTTCTAAAGCTAATCCATCAATTAAAGAATAATCTACATCTGTTGGTAAAGAAATATTTTCAAGTTTATTAAACTTTATAACTTCTTTTCTTTCACCTTCAATATATCCTTCATATTTAGCCATGATTTCTACTTCTTCTTCGCCGTTTTTATCTAACACTAAATCATCAGGAATATTAATAAATTGTTTTAAAAAACTATATGAAATACCATTTCTTTTTAAAATATCACTTGCTAAACACCACTAGATAATTTTTCATAACCATAATCTTTTAAGTAATCATTAATTTTACTTGTTTCACCTAAATATGTAGTTTTTAATATAGATAATACTTGTTCTATTTTGTTTTTCTTTTCAACAAATTTATTATATCTATCATCTTTAATTAAACCAATATTATGACCAATTTCAGTTAATCTCATATCAGCATTATCACTTCTTAATAATAATCTATATTCAGCTCTACTAGATAATAATCTATAAGGTTCTTTCGTCCCTTTTGTAACTAAATCATCGATCATAACACCAATATAAGCCTCATCTCTTTTTAAAACTAAAGGAGATAAATTATCGATATATCTACTAGCATTAATTCCAGCCATCAAGCCTAAAGCAGCTGCCTCTTCATATCCACTAGTTCCACAAATTTGACCAGCAATAAATAATCCTTTATATTTTTTTGTCATTAAGGAAATATCGTATTCAAAAGAATCAAAAGCATCGTATTCTATTGCATATGCATATTTTAAAATAACTGCATTTTCAAGCCCAGGAAGAGAATGAACCATCTCGTCTTGAACATTTTTAGGCATAGATGTAGAAAAGCCTTGTAAATAAATACTATTTGTATCATAACTTTCTGGTTCTAAGAATAATTGATGTCTAGGTTTATCTTTAAATCTAACTAATTTATCTTCAATAGAAGGGCAATATCTTGGTCCGATACCTTTAACAATTCCCCCGTACATTGCACTATCTAAAAGATGATCATTAATAATTTTATGAGTTTTTGGAGTTGTATAAATCAAATAACATGGTTCTTGATTTTCAATCTTTTTAAATTTAGTAGATTCATAACTAAATCCTTGGTCTTCAACATTACCTAATTGTATTTCACCTTTTGAAAAATCTATCGATTCTTTAGCTATTCTTTGAGGTGTTCCAGTTTTAAGTCTTTGTAAACTAAAACCCATTTTATCTCTTAAATAATCACTTAAACCAATACTAGGATTTTCTCCGTCAGGACCACCACTTGTCTTACTATGTCCAACAAGAATTTCACTATTCATATAAGTTCCAGTTGATAAAACAACCGCCTTAGCAGTTATTTCTTTACCATCAGGAAGAATTACTCCATATATTTCATCTTTTGTAAATAATATGCCTTTAACTTCACTTTCAAGTAATGTCAAATTTTCTTGTTGTTTTAAATGTTCTTGAACAATCTTAGGATATCTTTTTTTATCCTCTTGCGCTCTTAAACATCTTACCCCAGGTCCTTTAGCAGTATTTAGCATCTTCATTTGAAGATAATCAGTATCTGCTGCTTTACCCATATATCCACCTAAAGCATCAATTTCTCTAACAACAATACCTTTAGCACTTCCACCAATAGAAGTATTACAAGGCATATTTGAAATCATATTTATATTTAAAGTTATTAAAAGAGTCTTTTTGTTTAAATTAGCTCCAGCAAGACAAGCTTCTACACCTGCATGACCACCACCAACAACAATTAAATCATAATCATAATTAATATCTAACATAATTAACCAACGCTTCCTTCCATATCAAACTTAATAAGTTGATTAAGTTCTACAGCATATTCCATAGGCAATTCTTTTGAAAATGGTTCAATAAAGCCCATAATAATCATTTGAATTGCATCTTTTTTACTAATTCCTCTACTCATTAAATAAAATAATTGTTCTTCATTAATCTTACTTACAGTAGCTTCGTGTTCAAGAAAACTTGAATTATTAAAGCATTCATTTGTAGGTATTGTATCCGATTTAGAAATATCATCTAAAATTAAAGTATCACATTCAATATGAGTCTTTGAATTAGTTGCGTTTTTCATAATTCTAGCAGTTCCTCTATAGTTACAAATACCTCCACCTCTAACAATAGATTTAGAAATTATTTGACTTGAAGTATTTTTAGCTTCATGAATCATTCTCGCTCCTGCATCTTGATATTGACCACCTTTAGCAACAGCAATTGATATACAAACACCTCTTGAACCTTCACCACGTAAAATTGTCCCTGGATATTTCATATTAATTTGACTACCAATATTACCATCTATCCATTCCATAGTAGCATTTTCATAGCAAACAGCCCTTTTAGTAACCAAATTAACAATATTATTTGACCAATTTTGAACTGTTGAATATCTGCATTTTGCACCTTTTAAAATAACAATTTCAACAACAGCAGCGTGTAAACTATCTTCACTATAAATAGGAGCTGTACACCCTTCTACATAATGCACATCACTTCCTTCATCACAAATAATCAATGTTCTTTCAAATTGACCGGTCTTTTGATTATTAATTCTAAAATACGATTGTAAAGGCTTATCTAATTTAACATTTTTAGGAACATATATAAAAGATCCACCGCTCCAACATGCACTATTTAATGCGGAATATTTATTATCATTAACATGAACGACTGTAGCAAAATATTTTTTAAATAAATCAGGGTATAACTTTAAAGCCATATCTGTTGAAAGAAAAATAACTCCTTTTTCTTCAACCTCTTTAAGCATATTATGATATACCATTTCTGATTCATATTGAGTAGCTGCTCCAGATAGATATTTTTGTTCAGCTTCAGGAATGCCTAATTTATTAAATGTATTTTTAATAGTTTCAGGAACATTATCCCAACTTTGTTTTTCTCCTTTTACATAACGAGTAAAATAAGTGTAAGAATTAAAATCTAATTTTGTTGTATCTGGGCCAAATTTAGGATAAGGCATTTTCAAAAATGTCTTATATGCTTCTAATCTAAAATTAAGCATCCATTCAGGTTCATTTTTTGCACTTGAAATAGAACGTATTACATCTTCAGATAATCCTTTACCAGTATCTTCAATAGATTTAACATCATCTTTAAAGTCATACTTATATTTTTCATCTAAATTAATATTATTTTTCATGGTGATGTTCTCCATTTAAAAGTTCTTCTAATCCATTACAACCAATAGTTGCACATTTAATTCTAGCAGCTTGTTTATGAGTATTAATAAATACTAAAGCCTCATCTAAAACAGAATCATCAAAATCTTTTTCATAAATCATATTTTTATATTGTTCAAGAATATATAAAGCATCTTTTACACTTTTTCCTAAACATAAATCACATAAAATATCTGTGCTAGATGTAGAAATAGCACATGCAACTCCATCAAAATAAGTTTCTTTTATAACATCATTTTCAACTTTTAAATATAGTGTTATATCATCGATACAACTATCTGAATCCATACGAATATTTAAAAAAGAGTTAGGATTTTCAGGTGTTTTTTTATGTAATGGGCTATTATAATGGTCCATAATAATTTCACGCATCATTTGCGGATCAAGAGAAATAGGCATCTAAAAAATCACCTCCTTTTTTAAGCGCTTCATATAAAGCATCAACTTCTTCAAATGTATTGTAAAAATATAATGATATCCTTACAGTTCCAACAGTATGTAATAAATCTTTTAATAATTTAGCACAATGTTCACCGCTAC
>CAYNBG010000080.1:0-5227 GCA_964395495.1 uncultured Staphylococcaceae bacterium | reverse complement strand
ATTTAGAAGATTACAACAACTTGTTTTAAAAGGAATGATATATTCAACTAAAAATTTTACTACTTGTCCATTTTGTGGTAATGAAATGGTAAAAGAAAATGATATTTATCATTGTATGTCTTGTAGACAAGTTATTAAAAAAGAACATTGCGAAGAAAAGAATAAGTCTTACTATGTTTCAACTATCTATAAGTATCAAATAAAAGATGATCAAGAAGAGAAATTATTGATGAATAAACAAAATGAAAGCTTGTTGCATTATAGGAATATAACTGAAGTAACAAGTGATTTATCTTTTATTTGTCCACATTGTCATAAGATTCATAAAAAAGAAAATAAAAACCTCGATTAGATCGAGGTTTTATGTTTCTTATTTTTTTTCTTTTTCTTTAGCTCTTTTATCGTTAATAATTGCCATTTCTTTTTCAGTTATTAATTTACAATTATTTTCATTAGCCCATTTGACACAACCTTTTAAAACAGTTGGTAAGAAAACTCTAGGAACCTTAACGAGTTTAGCTAAGGCATCATCTGTAAATTTAACATCGGTTTGTAAACGTTCTGCAGCATATCTTACTGAAGAAAGACTAGTTTCTCTCATAGGAAGCATTTCTCCATGAGGCTTTTTAAATTTAGCACACCAGAAATTTTTACTATCTCTATATCCATAGTCTACAGGAACTTTAGGGAAGTTATTTTTGTTAACACCGTTAACAATAGAATTCCAATATTTTTCTTTCATATCAATATGATCGATACGTAATATAAAATGAGCACCAAATTTTGAAGTAATACCATTAAAATCATGATATGGTCCTTCATATCCATCTAATGTTCCAGGTTTATCGTCTTGAGCATTATCTAATTCTTTCATCCAAGTACATTCAACAGCTTGGAAGGCTTGTGATACTATTTTTGGATAGACTTCACCTGGATGTTCTTTTTGAGATTGGCTATCTTCAAGCTCAAAGATGCAATCTTTCATTTTTTCTTCAGGTTTATCTCCTGGCCAACCCATTCTCACAGCTTCCTTAAATAGTTTTGAATCATCAGGAATGAAGTTAAGTGTACATTTACCATTTCTTAATAAGTTTTGAGCAGTATTAGATGAATTTCTACATTCAAGTAACATTGCGTAATACCCTTTTCCAGCAATGTAATAAGGTGCTACAAGTGAATAAGGACCTAAAGTTGTTTTTCCATCTTCAGTTAATGTTGCAACCATAACAACTGGCATTGGAAAAAATAAAGATGTTTGATAAAAATTATCTTTAGGATCCAAATTTTTAAATTGATCTTTCATTTTATTTAGTTCTCCTTTAAGTATTTATACTTAATTTATTTATATAAATATTTTAATTAATTGATATTTTTTATTCAAGAAAGAGTTTCTTAAAAACATGTATTTAAAGAACTAAAAAATGGTTAAAACTACTAAATTATTTTAATAAAAATTTATTAAATTTGATGAGTTTTTTAATAAAAATATTCACAAATTTAATATACCCCAAGTTTTGTTTATATAAAAAATAATTATACATGAGTTTTCTATAATATCGATTGCATCGCTTATTTTTATAATTTAAAATAAAAATAACTTTTAATATTAATGAATATTATAATTTTTCTATTCATTTTATACGACATTTTATATTAATTTAGTGTATAATATCAACGATATTAAAGGAGAAAATTTAAATGTCAAGATTAGATTACTACGATAGTTTCAAAGGAACTAAATGGAAGAAGGACATTGATGTCCGTGATTTCATCGTTAATAACTACAAACCATATGATGGTGATGAATCATTTTTAGAAGGACCAACAGCTCGTACTTCTAAATTATGGGATGAACTTCAAGCTCTTCAAAAAGAAGAAAGAGCTAAAGGTGGCGTTTTAGATATGGAAACTGACGTTGTCAGTGGACTTACAAGCTACGGAGCTGGTTACTTAGACAAAGATAACGAAGTCATCGTTGGTCTTCAAACAGATAAACCATTAAAGAGAGCATTTATGCCTTATGGTGGTATCCGTATGGCTGAAGAAAGCTTAAAGACTTATGGTTATACACCAAATGAAGAACTTCATAAGATCTTTACTCAATATCACAAAACTCACAATGATGGTGTTTTTGATGCATATACTCCAGAAATTCATCATTGTAGACATAACAAAATTATCACAGGTTTACCAGATACATATGGTCGTGGTCGTTTAGTTGGTGATTATAGAAGAATTGCTTTATACGGTATTGATTACTTAATTGAAAAGAAACAAGAAGATTTTGCAAATGATGAAGATGGATTCATGAGCGAAGAAGTTGTTCGTACACGTGAAGAAATCGCAATGCAAGTCAAAGCTTTAAAAGAAATGAAAGTTATGGCTGCTTCTTATGGTTATGATATTTCTAACCCAGCTAAAAATGCTAAAGAAGCATTCCAATGGTTATACTTTGGTTATTTATCTGCTATTAAAACACAAAATGGTGCAGCTATGTCAGTTGGTAGAGTTTCAACATTCTTAGATATCTACATTGAAAGAGATTTAGAAAATGGAACTTTAACAGAAAAAGATGCTCAAGAATTAGTTGACCAAATGGTCTTAAAATTCCGTATGGTAAGATTTGCTAGAATTCCAAGTTACAACGCATTATTCAGTGGTGATCCAGTATGGGCTACACTTGAAGTTGGTGGTGTTGGACTTGATGGAAGAAGCATGGTTACTAAAAATGATTTCAGATTCTTACATACATTAGAAAATATGGGACCTAGCCCAGAACCAAACTTAACAGTTTTATATTCATCAAGATTACCTTTAGCATTTAAGAAATATGCTTCACATATCTCAATTGCTACAAGTTCAATCCAATATGAAAACGATGATGCTATGAGACCTGTTTGGAAAGATGATTATTCAATTTGCTGCTGTGTTAGTGCTACACAAACTGGTAAAGAATATCAATTCTTCGGTGCAAGAGCTAACTTAGCAAAATGTTTACTTTACGCAATCAATGGTGGTGTTGATGAAAAGACAGGTGAACAAGTTGGTCCTGCTTACCAAGGTTGTACAGGTGAATATCTTGAATATGATGATGTCGTTGCTAAATATAAGAATATGATGAAATGGTTAGTAACAGTTTATGTTAAATCATTAAATATCATCCACTATATGCACGATAAATATTATTACGAAGCAGCTGAAATGGCTTTAATGGATTCACATCCAGAAAGAAGTTTCGCTACTGGTATCGCTGGATTTAGCCATGTTGTTGATAGTTTAAGTGCTATTAAATATGCTAAAGTTAAACCAGTTAGAAATGAAAAAGGAATCGCTGTTGATTTTGAAATCGAAGGTGATTTCCCAAGATACGGAAATGATGATGATAGAGCTGATGATATCGCAGTTCAATTATTAAAAACATTCATGGATATGCTTGAAAGCTGTAAGACATATAGAAATAGTAAACCTACAACATCTATTCTTACAATTACTTCAAACGTTGTCTATGGTAAAGCTACTGGCTCTCTTCCAGATGGAAGAAAAGCAGGTGAACCTCTTTCTCCAGGTGCTAACCCATCATATGGAGCAGAAAAGAGTGGTTTATTAGCTTCACTTAACAGTTTAACAAAGCTTCCTTATGAATATGCTTTAGATGGTATTTCAAATACACAAACTATTAACACTGATACATTAGGTCATACTGATACTGAAAGAGTTAATAACCTTGTCAATGTCTTAGATGGCTACTTTGATGGTGGTGCTCATCACCTTAACGTTAACGTCTTTGGAAAAGAAAAACTTATCGATTGTATGGAACATCCAGAAAAACCTGAATATGCAAACTTCACAATCCGTGTTTCTGGATATGCTGTTAAATTTATTAACTTAACTAGAGAACAACAATTAGATGTCATCGCAAGAACTTGCCATGATCGTTTATAATGGAACCTATAGCTTATAGTAATAAAATTGAAAGTTTTGGATTAGTAGATGGACCTGGAGTTAGAAGTATTCTCTTTCTAAGTGGATGTCCTCTTAGATGCTTGTATTGTCATAATCCTGAAATGCAAGATAAAAAATGTGGAGAACCTCTTACTCCTAGTCAAGCTTATTTAAAATTAACTAGATTTAAAAGATATTGGGGTGATAAAGGTGGTATTACTGTTAGTGGTGGTGAGCCTTTATTAAACTTAGATTTCATTATTGAATTAGGAAAGCTAGCCAAAAAAGATGGTGTAACTTATGTAATTGACACTAGCGGAATCATGTTTCAAAATACACCAGAATATCTTGAAAAGTTTGATAAATTATTAGAAGTTGCTGATTTATTCTTATTAGATTTAAAGGGTTTAGATCCTTTACTTCATAAAAAGATTACAGGAATGGATAATAAGAATATATTGGATTTATATGAATACTTAAATAGTAAAAATTTTCCTATTTGGGTTAGATATGTATTAGTTCCTACTTTAACCGATGGAGAAGAAACATTAATTAATAGTAGTAAATTCTTAAAGCAATATAAAAATGTAAGAAGACTTGAAGTTCTTCCTTACCATTCACTTGCTATTCCTAAATACGAGGAATTACATAGAGAATATTTATTAAAAGATATTAAAACTCCAACAAAAGAAGAAGTAGAAAGAGCTAATAAATTAATTGATTCTAGTTACTTTAATAAATACTTAACTGATTAAAAATAAAACTCCTAAATTAATTAGGAGTTTTTATTTTACTTATTTATACATTAACTGTTTGTTTTCGGCTTGTTTTATTTCTTTATTTTCTTCAATAATTTCGCTATTATTTTGTTTTTCTAATTTGTTCATTTTTCTAAATTCAAGAATAATAAATAATGCAGTAAATAATATAGCAATTGCATCAGAAATTGGTGCTGCCCATAAAACACCTTCAATTCCCATTCCAAGTGGTAATAATAAAGTTAATGGAACTAATGCAATAACATCTCTAATTAATGATAATAATGTTGATTTAATTGGAGATGAAATTGATTGAAGAAAGATAGATGTTACTTTTTGAATACATGTTAATAAGATAAACATTAAATAAATCCTTACAGTTGATTCACCAAATTCATAATACAAATCTGGATTAGAAGTATTAGCACCAAATATGCCGATGATTTGTCTAGGAATTGATTGAAATAAAATAGTGGCAATAGCTCCAATAATAGTAGTAGAGATTAATACGATTAAGAAACCTTTTT
>CAYNBG010000079.1:0-5253 GCA_964395495.1 uncultured Staphylococcaceae bacterium | reverse complement strand
ATCACTTAATCCTCTATTGTATAAATATTCTAGACCATCTTTACCTTCAGGGGCGCTAGTTAAACAAATTTTATAGTAATCCGATATCTCAGTTAAGCACTTATATGTTTCTTCTAAAACTGGCGAAATACTGCTTTTAGTTTTATTTTCAAGTCTTGAATCATGAATTCCGGCGATTTCACATACTTTTTTAATAGCTTCAACATATGTTATATTTTCCATTTTTTGAACAAAATTAATGGCATTTCCACTTGTTCCACAAGAAAAACATTTAAAAAACTGTTTTTCTTGTGTAACGTAAAAATTACCCAATTTTTTATCATCATGAAAAGGACATAGACATGTATAATTTCTGCCTCTTTTTTGAAGTTTGACATAATGTGAAATTATTTCGACTATATCTATTTGTTTTAATATATCATCAGCTATTTGAAAAAGTTTATTTTGTTCCATTATTTACAAAATGTACGTTCCATTAAATAATTTTTTAAATCTATAATTTTGATACGTTCTTGTTTCATTGTATCTCTATCTCTTACTGTTACAGATTGATCGTTTTCAGTATCAAAATCAATGGTTACACAATAAGGCGTACCAATTTCATCGTTTCTTCTGTATCTTTTACCAATACTACCTGTTACATCGAATGAAACATTCATATAAGGAATTAAAGATTGGAAAATTTCTTGTGCTTTATCACTTAATTGTTTACTTAAAGGTAAAATGCTAGCTTTATAAGGAGCAATAAATGGTTTTAAGTGCATAACTTTTCTTGTTTCGCCATTTTCTAATACTTCTTCATCATAAGCATCATTTACTACCATTAAGAATAATCTATCTAATCCTAATGATGGTTCGATACAATAAGGTATATATTTTTCGTTAGTATCTGGATCAAGATATTCTAAACTTTCTTTAGAATATTCTTGGTGACGTTTTAAATCGTAATCAGTTCTATCAGCAATTCCCCAAATTTCACCCCAACCAAAACTAAATTTATATTCAATATCGGTTGTAGCTCTTGAATAGAATGCTAATTCTTCTGGTTCATGATCTCTAAAACGTAAATTTTCATCTTTAATACCTAATAATTCTACAAATTTTATAGAATAATCTTTCCAATATTTAAACCATTCTAAATCTGTTCCAGGTTTACAGAAGAATTCAAGCTCCATTTGTTCAAATTCTCTTGTTCTAAATGTAAAGTTCCCAGGAGTAATTTCATTTCTAAATGATTTACCAGCATTACAAATACCTAAAGGTAATTTTCTTCTTGTTGTTCTTTGAACATTTTTAAAGTTAACAAAGACTCCTTGTGCTGTTTCTGGTCTTAAATAAACTTCACTTTTTGAATCATCAGTAACACCAATATGAGTTTTAAACATCATATTAAATTGTCTAATATCAGTAAAGTTGGATTTACCACAAATTGGACATTTTACATCGTGTTCTTTGATAAAATTGTTCATATCTTGTTGAGTCATTGCGTTAACATCAACATCTTTAAATTGATCTTCAATTAAATTATCTGCTCTAAAACGTCCTTTGCAAGATTTACAATCAATCAAAGGATCATTGAATGTTGTAACGTGACCTGTTGCTTCCCAAACTTTTGGATTCATTAAAATCGCTGAATCAATTCCAACATTTGTAGGTGATTCATGAACGAATTTTTTCCACCATAAAGCTTTTAAATTAGCTTTTAATTCACTTCCTAAAGGTCCATAATCCCAAGTGTTTGATAAACCACCATAGATTTCAGAGCCTTGAAAAATGTAACCAGTTGTTTGTAAGTGTGTAGCAACTGTTTCAAATTTATTTTCTTTTTCCATAATAAAATCCTCAACTTTGATATTATAAATATATGTATACTGTATGTCAACACATTATGAGTGTATTTTTATAATAAATTTAAATTATTTAATTTTATTGAAAAACACGATTCAATAAACGTTAAAAAGAGCATTATAATCGATATTTGAGTTGCTATTGGATAATTAGTTAACTCGTCATTTGAATATAAAGCTTTTATTAAACTTTCTTCATCACTTGATAGTTTATAGTTGTTTTCTTTATATTGATCATTAAAAGACCCATCTTTAAATGAAAAATATAATATAGAATCTGATTCTTTAACTGGTAATATTCCTAAAACATTAAGATATGAAAATAAAAAGTTTATTAATTTTCCATAAATAAAGCTTAAATCATTGCTATTTTTTAAATTATCTAAATATTGTTTTAATAAATAAAATGTCTTTTCGTAATCATTATTTTCATTTGTTTTGATGATTAATTCGCTTAAAAGATCAACAATTATATATGAATCATATGTTTTAAAGAAAAACGGATAATATTCAATTATATTTGCATTTCTTAATTTTAGTCCTTTAGTAGGTCCTTCATAGCAATCAAAATTAGCGTAAATAAATTTGTTAATAAATTTATGATTTTTGCTATTTTCTTTAAATATTCCTCTACCATGTAAAGAGATGATTTCTTTTTTTGTTAAAACGTTTAAAATAGCGTCATTATCTTTATATTTATTAACGCTAAGTGTAATTCCTTCTATTTCTTTCATTAAATTTTATAACCAGCTTTTATTAAAAATCTACTAGAATTTCTCCAATTATCAACAACATTTACAACGAGTTCAAGATTAATATGTTTTCCAATCATTTTTTCAATATCTTGACGTGAATATGTACCAATCTTTTTAATCATACTTCCACCTTTTCCAAGAATAATTCCTTTATGGCTTTCTTTTTCAACAATTATCTTTGCGTAAATACTAGGTCTACCATCTTCTTTATGAATTTCTTCTACTATTACTAAAACACCATGAGGTACTTCTTCTTTTAAAAGCAAAAGAATTTTTTCTCTTATAATTTCTTGAATTCTAAAAGATAAATCTCTATCAGTTACCATTGTTTCATCATAATATTGAGGACCTTCTGGTAAATTTTCTTTAATTAATTTAATCAATCCATCAACATTAAAACCATCTAATGCACAAATTTCAATAAATTCACAATCTGGATATATCGATTTATATTTATCTTTAATTTTTGTGATTAATTCTATATTTGTTTGATCAATTTTATTAAAAACAACGATTAATTTATTATCAAACTTTATATGATCTGTTAAAAAAGCATCGTCATCAGCATAATTTTTGCTCGCATCTACTACTAAAAGAGAAATGTCACTTTCACGAATTGATGAATAAGAAACTTTATCTAAAGCTTTTCCTAATTCATTAAATGGTTTATGAATTCCAGGAGTATCGATGAAAATAATTTGTGACTCTTCATCATTATAAATACCTTGGATACTGTTTCTAGTTGTTTGACATTTTGGAGTAACAATTGAAATTTTGCTTCCAATAATTCTATTTAATAATGTTGATTTTCCAACATTTGGTTTCCCGATAATACTAACAAAACCACTTTTCATTATAAATCATCTCCATCAAATGCATATGGTAAAAGTTCATCAATGTTTGTAACTTTAATATCACCTTTTAAATTTGCTAAATAAATTTTTCCATTTTTTGGAAATAATTCGCTTAAAGCTTGTCTACACATCCCACAAGGAGAAACTGGTCTATCAGTATCTGCAACAATTGCAATTGCTTCGATATCATCGTATGTTACACCATTAGAATAAGAACTAAATAATGCGTTTCTTTCAGCACACATCGAAACAGGGTATGAAGCGTTTTCAATATTTGCTCCGAAAAAGATTCTCCCATCTTTTGTTAATAAAGCTGCTCCAACTGCAAAATGTGAATATGGAGAATATGAATTCTTTCTTGCTTCAATTGCTTTTGCTACTAATTCTTCTTTTGTCATATTTTATAACTCCTTTGGTGGTAATATGATATCTTGCAATGAAAACATTTCTTTTTCTTGTTCTTTAGTTTGATGATCATAACCTAATAAATGTAATAAGCCATGAATGAACAAAAAACAAAATTCTCTATCAAAAGAATTTCCGTATTTTTTAGCGTTTTCTTTGCAAACATCATAACAAATATATATTTCTCCTAAATCAATAGGATAGTCACCATTAATAATTTCGTTTTTATCATCTAAAAAAGCAAAACTGATAACATCAGTTGGTCTATCAATATTTCTATATGTTTTATTTAAATAATGAATTTTTTTCTTAGAAACAATTGTTACAGACATCACAAAATCATTTTTAAGTTTTAATTTATCTTTTGTTCTATTGAATAATTCAAAGAATTTATCTTTATATATACTTACATCTTTTCTTGTTTTGTTATAAAATTCTAATTCCATATTAAATTCTACAATTTATATTAATAATCTAATAATTTTTTATCTAACCACTTTAAATTTACTTGTTAATGTATCAAGTACACTTGAATAATCGATTCCTAACACTGTTGCTATTTCTTCACAAAGAACTTTAGTAACTGTATCTAAGATCGATTTATCAGTTGAATTTAAAGTTTTCTTGTTAGCAACTAATTCTTGTTTTTTATATTGAATCGTTAAATAAAGACTTCTAAGATTATTAAAATCACCACTATTTAATATTGTAAAAAACGATTCTTTTCTTTGGCGAGGATCTTTAAGCCAAAAATCTTCATATGAATCAAATTCTGCTATACCTTTTTTAACACAATCTATATCGCTTAAAGCTCTAATTTTTTGACTAAAATCAATAGGTATCATAATCTTATCAGCTTTATCTTTATAAACTGGAAATAAAATATAATATTTCTTTTCTCCATCACCAAAATTTTGAATAAGAATATCTCTTATTTCACAAACACCAACATTACTTACCAATACCTTTTCGTTTAGACTAAACATTATTCCTACCTTTATGTGTATATTATACTGCTTTTTTCGTTTTTTTTTCTATTCAAAATAAATAAGAAATGCTACCTTCTAAATCAGTTCTTCTTATTGTTACTTTGTATTTTTCAAGCGTTTCTAATGTTTCTTTATGAGGATGTTTATATTTATTATTGTATCCGCATGAAATGATTGCTTCTTTAGGAGAACTTTTCTTAATGAATTCATCTAATGATGATGTATTTGAACCATGATGACCAACTTTAAGATAGTCGCATTTAATATCAATATTTTCTTCAACAAGCTTTTTTTCAATGTTTTTTGTTGCATCACCCATAAAAAGAAAGATTTTATCTTTAATTTTTAATTTAATAACTAATGATTTGGAATTTTCATCTTCCCATAATTTATTATAAATATT
>CAYNBG010000078.1:2284-5279 GCA_964395495.1 uncultured Staphylococcaceae bacterium | reverse complement strand
CTAATAAATGCAGCTAAAAGAGACTTCTTTTTATCATTACTTAAATCTACTAAAGAAGTAATTTCGTCTTTAATCTGAGCTGTAAAAGAAACCTCTTGATCCATATTTTACCTACTTATTCAAATTCTTAATAATACTTGTTGCTGCAATAGCTCCATCACTACAAGCAGTAACAACTTGTCTTAATGGTTTATCTATTATATCACCAATAGCATAAACCCCTTTAACATTTGTTTCCATATATTTATCTACTAGTATATATCCTTTTTTATTGGTTTCAATACCTAATTTTTTAATTAAATAATTATTAGGAGTGTCTCCTAAAAAAGGAAAACATGCTGAAATATTAATTGTTTTAACTTCTTTTGTATTAATATTCTCAATTTCAACATTTTTAATAATCACATCACCATCATATTTTTTAATTTTATATGGTGATAAAAATTCAACATTATTTAATGATTTTAATTTTTTTAAACTACCTTCAACATCGTCTTCATCTTTATCACTGACTAAATAAATTTTGTTAACTAATTGTGATAAATATAAGGCTTCTAAATATCCTTTCCTTGAATTAGCAAAAACCATTACATCTTTATTTTTATATAAAAAACCATCACAAACAGCACAATAAGATATACCATTACCTAAATATTTATCTTCATTTATAGCATTAGATTTTTTATTACTACTACCAGTTGCAATTACTATATTTTTAAATAAATATGTATTCTTTTCACCCAATAATTTATACTTATTATTTTCAAAAACTATATCATTTATTGAATCTTTTAATATTTTAATACCAAATGATTCTATTTGTTTTTTAATCATCATACCTAAAGAAAAACCATCAGTTTTGTTAACTCCAGGATAATTTTCTATTTCAGTAGTAACATTTAATTTACCACCAGTCATTTCTTTTTCAATAATTTCAAATGAATATTTACTTCTACATAAATATAACGCACAACTCATCCCAGCAGGACCAGCACCTATAATTCCTATATCTTTTTCAATTATCATGTTTTTTAATCTCCTTATATAAATCTACATAATTATTTATATAACAAATAGGATTAACTTGCACTTTATATACTCTTTTACACATCGTCATTAAAATACAATCAACATCACTATTTTTGGATGTTAAATAATCAATATCGTTGTCACCAATATATAAAATTTCATTACTTTTAAGATTTAATCTATTTTTAATTATTTCCATTCCTTCTGGTTCAGGTTTAAAATAAGTTACATCATCACAGCTTATAACAATATCGATCAAATTATCAATTCCAAATCTTTTTAAACATACATGAGTCATTTCTTTATTTTTAGTAGTTAAAACGCCTAATTTATAACCATCACATTTTAATTTATTTAATGTTTCTTTAACATCAGGAAATAATCTACAGCATTTATCGTAATATTTTTTTGTTCTAGTACAGTATTCATTATGAATAAAATCTAAATCATATTCAGGAAAAACTTCTTTTAAACTTCCTTTTAAAGCAGGACCACTAAATCTTCTAAAATCTTCCCTATTATATTTTAAATCTTTAGGTTTAAACACTTTAAAAAGTTCATCCCAAGTAGAGATAACTACATCATCAGAATCGATTAAAGTTCCATCCATGTCAAAAATAATAGCTTTATACATATAAATTTTATTTTCCTTCACTTAATTCTTTATCTTCTAAAGCTACTTTTTCAGCATATTTTTGCCATTGATATTTAAAAATACCTTTTTCATTTAATATCTTTAATACAACACAAACTAAAACAATAAATAAGCCAATACCAATCATTACATAAGCACTGACATTGGAAAAATTATTATTTTTTCCCATATTATAAGCAACATCTCTCATTGGTTCAAGAACAGCTCTAGTTGCACCATACCAAGCAATATACCATCCAACTAAACTTCCATCTGCGTGATAATTATGTTTTTTATAATAATTAAAACCAAATAAGTTTTTAATACCATATTCAATAAAGAAATAACCACATAAATTAACTATCGCTTCTATAAAAAATAATGGGACATATATGTGATTTGCATCCAAAGTGCCACTACTAGCAGCGCTAGTATAATGCATATTATTTTTTATAAATGTAGGTAACCAATTAAAATATTCAATACTTACTGGATCACCATGAACTTCATTATTAAAGAAATTACCAGTTCTTCCAATTGCTTGAGCAACTAAAATTGTAGGAACGATTATATCTACTAAAAGCAAATAATCTATAGGTTTATATCTACTACTTTTAATCTTATAAACAATCATTACAGTAATACCAGCAATAATTCCAAAGACAGCTCCACCCATAATAGCTAAGCCACCTTCCCAAACTCTGAATATTTTTAATGGATCAACATCAAAACCATCACGTGTCCAGTTTCCGATTACATACCAAGCTCTAGCACCTAAAATTCCACAAGGAAAAGCAATAAAGAAGCATGTAGTAATTAATCCATGATGACCATATTCTTTATACATTTTATGATCGCAGATATAAAATACCAAACAAGCTCCACCAATAATAAATAAAGCATATAAAGCAACTTGAAAATGAAATGTTCCACTTAAAGATGAAATATATGAACTTTGAGAATTTGAATTAACTAAAATAATTCCATCTTTACAAAATACAATTACATTAGCTAAAGGATAAATTAAATATGCGGCTTGTCCTTGCATATACATTAAAAAGAAACCAACAGCACCAACAGCAGTCACGTATTGAATAATTCTTATAATAAGATTTAATTTCTTGTTATTTTTTGATAAATACATTCTAAAAAATAAGCAAGTTAAGAAACTAAATAAGCAAATAACAAACATAATTTCACCAAAATAAATCATGAAATTATCTAATGTAGATACAGTAATAGAATTTTCAGTAAAATAATTTAAAATGTAAGGATTTATATAATAACAAATTGTAACGAATATAAATCCTAATAGAAATAATAATCCTGGGA
>CAYNBG010000078.1:0-2274 GCA_964395495.1 uncultured Staphylococcaceae bacterium | reverse complement strand
CTAAATAAAGTATGTTTTTCTTAATTATTTCAACATTAAACTCATCTTATTGGTTTTATATTGATTTTTGCTGGTATTAAACATTATTCCATAACTTATAATACCAGCAAAAATCAATATAAAACCAATTATTACAAACGCTGTACTCATTTTAATTTCTCCTTTCTATCTTTATCTTCTTTTAAAACTCTTTTTAAATATATACCTGTATAACTTGATGGATTTTCACTTACTTCTTCAGGAGTTCCAGTTGCAATAATTTCACCACCTCCATCTCCACCATTAGGTCCTAAATCAACTATATAATCAGCCATCTTTATAACTTCTAAATTATGCTCAATAATTAATACTGTGTCGCCATTATTAACGATAGATTCAATAACTTTAAGTAATTTATTAACGTCATCAATATGAAGACCAGTTGTTGGTTCATCTAAAATATACATTGTTTTCCCTGTTGGTTTCTTTTGTAAGTAGTAAGCAAGTTTAACTCTTTGAGCTTCACCTCCACTTAACGTAGTTGCAGGTTGACCAACTTTCATATATCCTAAACCAACATCACATAAAGTCTTTAATTTTCTAGCTAAAGATACGTTATTTTTAAAGAATTCATATGCATCTTCTATTGTCATTTCTAACACATCGTAAATATTTTTACCTTTATATGTACACATCAATGTTTCTTCATTATATCTTTTACCATCACATTCATCACATTTAACATAAACATCTGGTAAAAAATTCATAGGAATACGAGTAACACCTGCTCCATAACAATGTTCACATCTTCCACCAGGATTATTAAATGAAAATCTTCCTTTGTCATAAGCATGGGCTCTTGCTTCAACTGTATTAGCAAATATATCTCTAATATCATCAAAAGCTTTAACATATGTAGCAGGATTGCTTCTTGGTGTTCTCCCTATTGGTTCTTGAGAAATATTAATAACTTTATCAACATAATTACTTCCTTTTAAAGATTTATATGGCCCTGGATTAGTTTCGATTCCTTCAATTTCTCTATATAAAGCTTTATATAATGTTTCATTAACTAAACTTGATTTTCCACTACCACTAACTCCAGTAACACAAATTAAACAGCCTAAAGGTATTTTAAAATCAACATTTTTTAAATTATTTAAAGTACATCCATTGATAGATAAATAATTACCATTTCCCTTATTTCTATATGGAGGAACAGCAATATATTTTTTTCCACTTAAATATGCTCCTGTAATACTTCTAGGTTCATTTTCAATATCTTTTAAACTACCACTAGCAATAAGTTCTCCACCATGAATTCCAGCGCGAGGTCCAATATCAACAATATAATCAGCATTTCTTATCATATCTTCATCATGTTCAACAACTATTAAAGTATTTCCTAAATCTCTCATCTCTTTTAAAGATTTAATTAATTTTTCAGAATCTCTTTGATGAAGACCAATACTAGGTTCATCTAAAACATATAAAACACCACTTAGTTTGCTTCCAATTTGAGTAGCAAGTCTTATACGTTGGCTTTCTCCACCACTAAGTGTCATAGATAATCTAGATAAATTTAAATATTCAAGACCTACATCTAATAAAAATTTAACTCTATTTTTAATTTCATTAACAACTAATGTAGCGACTTGATTTTGATAATCTGTTAATTTAGAAGGTAAATCACATATGAATTTATATAAATCTTTTAAAGATAATAAACATAAATCGTATATGTTTTTACCATCTATTTTTACACTTAATACTTCTTTAGATAATCTTGATCCATGACAAGTAGGACATTCTTTATCTTTAATAAATTTAGTGTAATATTCTCTCCAAGCTTCACTTGTAGTTTCTTTATACAATCTTTCAATTTTAGTTTTTATACCTTCAATATATGTATTCTTTTTACTAATATTTCCACTAACAGATGTAATCGAATATTTAATAGGTTCTTTGCTTCCGTTATAAATAATATCTAATTGATCTTTAGTATATGTTTTGAATGGAACATTAGTTTTTATATGATAATAATCTAATAACGCTTTGAAGTTTTGCCAATCTAAATTAGATGTATTAACTGTATTTTTATAATAGATTATGGCGCCTTCATCTATAGATAATTCCTTATCTGGAACTAATAAATCTACATCTACTTCTTGTTTTATTCCTAAGCCATTACAATCTGGACAACATCCTAAAGGAGAATTAAAAGAAAATAATCTAGGTTCAAGTCTAGGAACTGTAAATCCACATTCACTACATGCACTATGTTCGCTAAATAAT
>CAYNBG010000077.1:0-5282 GCA_964395495.1 uncultured Staphylococcaceae bacterium | reverse complement strand
TTGATCATAAATAGATCATCACTCAAGATGAATTTGTTATTAATTATAATAAAGATATATATAGAAAAGGTACAATGTATTACATAATGTTTATTAAGAAGAAAGATAAGTTTTCTTCTTATAACGAAAAAAGAATGTATTATGAAATGTTAGATATCTTTTTTAAAACAATACCGGATGCAGATATATATTCTTTTTTAAACGAAAGTAATTCTTTAGATATATTCATATTAGATAATAGATTTTTTAGTAATATTGACATTAAATCATTCCTTGAAAAGTTATCTAATGAAATTAATGCATATCAAGAAAGTGCTGGCTATAAGAATGTTTTTGATAATGTTATTGTTTCTGCTAAAGCTGTAGACTTAAAAAGAAATTTTGATGAGATGTATAAATCATTAAATAAATATGCTTTAAGTTTGTATGAAGAAAAGAAACTAACTGGATATTATTATCCTCAATCTAAGGAAGTTAAAACATTAGAACAAACATATAATGGTGAAGTTAATAAAGTTTTAAGAAATGAATCTATAGATATTTACTATAAACCAATTATTAGGATCCATAGAAATAAAGTTAATATTGTTGGTTATCAAAGTTTTTCTGAATTGAAAGAGTCAACTTTTGCTGATTATAATGAGTTTATAAAATATGCTAATCAATTTGACCTTAAAAAAGAAGCATTTGGTTTGTCCTTTAAAAAAGCTGTATCTTCATTTGTTTCGCAAAACGATAATGTATTACTTAAATTATTCTTTTTAATTGAACTTGGTGATATTCCATATGCAAATAGATTGTTTCCTCATGTATCCAATTTAAAAGATGCTAATTTAGTATTGGTATTTAAAAATAATGAATTCATTGATTTTGAAGATGATGAAGAATATATTCATACAATTAAAACTTTGCAATCTAAAGGTTATGAATGTGCATTATTAATTAATTTAAATGACTATACCTTAAAAGATAATACATATAAATTATTTGATTATTTCTTATTTGATTTTAATTCTTTCTCGGGTTTAAAACAAACAAGTAGAGATTTTGTTAAGGTTCACTCTCTACTTGAAAAATTTGTTAAGTTCAATACACCAATGATGTGTTTAAATGCAAATAGTTGGTCAATTATTGATATGTTATTTAAAAGTGGTATTACTTATTTTTCTAGCGATGTTATTTGCCCGAAAAACACTTTACTACTTCCTATAGAAAAGAAAGTAAACAAAAAGCTTATTAATATGATAAATAAATAGAAGGAGTTATTATGGATATTAAAAATAAATCAATTACAAGTAGAGATGAAGACTTTGCTCAATGGTATACAGATGTTTGTAAAAAAGCCGAATTAATGGATTATAGTGATGTTAAAGGCTTTATTATTTATAGACCATATGGATATGCAATATGGGAACAAATTCAAAAATATTTAGATAATGAGTTTAAAAAAACAGGACACGAAAATGTTTATATGCCTATGGTTATACCAGAATCATTATTTAAAAAAGAAAAAGATCATATTTCAGGTTTTGCTCCAGAATGTTTAGTTGCAACTCTTGGTGGTGGTCAAGAATTACAAGATAGATTAATTATTAGACCTACAAGTGAATGTGTTTTTACAGATCATTATAAAAACATTATCTCTAGTTATAGAGACTTACCTAAACTTTATAATCAATGGTGTTCAGTAGTTAGATGGGAAAAAACAACAAGACCATTTTTAAGAGGATCAGAATTCTTATGGCAAGAAGGTCATACAATGCATGCTAGTGAAGAAGAAGCTAGACAAGAAGCTTTAAGAATGTTAGATATTTATGATAAATGCGGTAAAGATTTATTAGCTGTACCATTTATTAAAGGAAAAAAGACAGATAAAGAGAAATTTGCTGGTGCAGAAGAAACTTATTCAATTGAAGCTTTAATGCATGATGGAAAGGCTCTTCAAAGTGGTACTACACATTATTTTGGACAAGGATTTGCTAAAGCGTTTGGAGTTCAATATCTTGATAAAGATGGAAAAATTAAAGTACCTCATCAAACAAGTTGGGGAGTTTCAACAAGATTAATTGGTTCAATTATCATGGTTCATGGTGATGATAATGGTTTAGTATTACCTCCATTTGTTGCTCCTATTCAAACAGTTATTATTCCTATTCAAATGCAAAAAGAAGGTGTTTTAGATACTGCAAACAAAATTAAAGCTGAATTAGAGAAACTTAATATAAGAGTAAAACTTGATGATTCAGATAAAACTCCTGGATGGAAATTTTCTGAATATGAAATGAAAGGTATCCCTCTTAGAATCGAAATCGGTCCTAGAGATATTCAAGCAGGTGTTTGTACTATTGCAAAAAGAAACGATGGAACTAAAGAAGTTGTTAAACTTGATGAAATTCATACTGAAATCCCACGTCTTTTAAAAGTAATTCATGAAGAAATGTATCAAAAAGCATTAGAAAATTTAGCAGCAAATGTTAAAGAAGCTCATAACCTTGAAGAACTTGGAAAGATAGTTGAAAAAGGTGGATATGCTAAAGTTATGTGGTGTGGAGACGTTGCTTGTGAAAATAAGGTTAAAGAAATGTTTAACGCTACAAGTCGTTGTATGCCTTTTGCTCAGATTAAAATTGATGATCATTGCGCAATTTGCGGTGGAGAAGCTAAATATTTAATTTTATTTGCTAAAGCATACTAATTTAAAACATTAAAAATTTAAAAATAGATAGAAAATCCTATCTATTTTTTATTTTAGGTATAAAAAAAGCGATAGTGAATATCGCCAATTTTTAATGGCGGAGTAAGAGAGACTCGAACTCTCGCGCCAGTTACCCGACCTACTTCCTTAGCAGGGAAGCCCCTTCACCACTTGGGTATTACTCCATGGTTGCTAAAATAATATATCACATATTGAATTAAAACTCCAATATTTATTTAAAATAAAACATATTTTTTCACAGAAAAGTAAAAAATGGAAATATTATCTATATTGGTATAAAATATAGGTACTTATTTATGAAAATTTGTTTGTATACATTTACAGGAACTGGAAATACTAAGATTTGTGGTGATTTCATCAAGAAGTATTTAGAAGATATGGGTGATAGTGTTGACCACTATGTTTTTAATAGCGCTGATACAACTCATCCTAATCCTAATGACTACGATATGATAGGTATCGGTTATCCGATACACGCTTTTAATATACCTGAAGTATTTTCAGATTTTTTAAAAGAACTAGAGCCTGTAAATAATAAGAAATATTTTATATACAAAGTAAGTGGAGAACCTTTTCACTTAAATGATTGTAGCAGTTATCATTCTGCAAAAAGATTAAAGAAAAAAGGGTATAATTTATTTTTAGAAAAACATTTTATAATGCCATATAACATTATGTTTAATTATAATTCTTCTTTAAAGAAACAAATGTATTTATATCTTGAAGCTTTAACTAAAGTATTTGCTATGAAAATACATAATGAAGAAGAAGAATTAATAAGATATACATTTGGTAAAAAAATATTTTCATCTATATTAAGAATTGAGTGGATTGCACCAAAATTAAATTCTACGTTTGTTAGAGTTGATAAAAAGAAATGTATTAATTGTAATTTATGTATTAATAATTGTCCTACAAAAGCAATATATAGAAATGATAAAAACGAAATTAGAATTAATTCTCATTGCGCAATGTGCATGAGATGTACATTAAATTGTCCTACAGATGCTATTAAATATGGTTTTATGAATTCATGGAAAGTAAATGGTAGATTTAACTACAATAAATTGGTAAATGATGATTCAATATCTGGAGATTATGTTAATGCTAATACTAAAGGTTATTTTAAATTATTTAAAAAGTATTTTGCTGAACAAAATAAAGAATTAGAAGAATATAAAATAGATATTCCTGTTGAATATAAGGAGGAAGATGATTTAAGTAAATATTTAAAAAATAAATAGTATTTAATATAGTATTTATTCTTTATTAAATATTTATCTTAATATATAATAAAGCATATGAAAGTTATTTGTCCTAATTGTGGTAAAGTTATAGATGTTAAAGATGATGATGTAATGAGTTATTGTAAGCATTGCTCAGATAAATTCAATACTCAGGATGCTATAACAGCTACTTTAAAAAGATATAAATTTTTACAAGATGATGCTCGTAAAAAACTTTTTGATAGTTTAGATTTTGCTGCATCTTATAAAGAATATGAAATGTGCTTAGAATTAAGACCTAATGATATATCATCAATTAGTGGAATGGCTATGACAAAGGTTATAGGTTCTACATTTGATAATTTTAAATATATAGAAGTAAAGAATTTATTTGATAAATATAATATTGTTTTAAATAAAGAAAATACATTTTTATTACTTAACTTCATTAAAGATTTCTTAAAATATGTTAAAGCTTATTATAGAGAAGCAGATTCTAGACTTAAAGAAAATGATGTTTTTTTAAATTATAACTATTTAGATTTATATATTAAAAATAATAACGATATTATTGAAGTATTAGATTTTTTTAAAGAATCTTTAACGCTCGTAGAACAAGAAGAATTTAATGATTTTATAAATGATGTAGATAAAGATTTTAAAGAAAATTTTAAAAAACAATACGAAATAGCATATAAAAATAAAACTTTAGAATATAAAGTTAATAATTTAGGAACATATAATTATTCTTTAGAATTATTAAATGAAGATAAAGTAACTACATCTAGTGATTCAATTGAAGATATGAGAATCTTCCTTCCAGATGAAAAATTTTTAAAGCTAAGAAAATGGATGTCTTTTACTTTAATTATTTGTGCTTTTGTAATTGTTGCAATTATTATAGTAGCATTAATTATTAAAGTTACTTGGGTTTATGCTTTGGTTGCAGTTCCTGCATTAATAGGTTTAACAACTTTTGCAGCATATTATAAGAAAACTAAATAAGATTATTATCTTTAAAATATTTTAAAAGCAATTTAATAGCATTTCCCCTATGAGAGATGCTATTTTTTATTTCATCACCTAATTCTCCTAAAGTATTATTATATCCTTCAGGAATGAATATAGGATCATAACCAAATCCGTTAGTACCCTTAATTTCATTAGCTATATGCCCATACATATAGCCTTCAAAAGATAGTGGCTCTTCATCTAAGTTATATACACAAATAGAACATGTATAGTGAGCTTTAGAATTAGGATAATTTTTAGTTATGTATTCATTAGCCTTATCTACTCCACCTAATTTATTTTGAAATCTATGTGAATACACACCTGGT
>CAYNBG010000076.1:2428-5298 GCA_964395495.1 uncultured Staphylococcaceae bacterium | reverse complement strand
TTATATAGATATTAATGGTTTACATGAATTAAATAATACTTTTGGACATGATGAGGGAGATAAGATGTTAAAGGTTATTTCTGATAATATTAGAGATGTTTTTAACTGTGAAAATTCATATAGAGTTGGTGGAGATGAATTTATAATCATATCTTTTAAAGAAAACTATGATGATTTAGAAATGAAAATAGATATGTTTAATAAAATAATTAATGAATTTAATTATTATGCTTCAGTTGGTTATGTTACTGTTGATGAGCATGTTAAAGATTTTACTAAGTTAATCAAAGAAGCAGAAACAATGATGTATAAAAATAAAAAAGAATATTATCACGAGACAGATAGAGATATAAGATAATAAAATATCAGTTAAGTGGCAAAGATTTGAAATTCTATTAAATTTTTGCCCCTTAACTAAAAAAACTTAGGTTTGATTCACTTTAATGTAGTAAAATTAATAATAAGGAGTTTTTTTGTAAGGAGAAACAAATATGTCAAAAACAAGAGTCTTATATAATGGTAAAATTTATACTGTAAACAAGAATCAACCATGGGCTGATGCTGTCGTTATTGAAGATAACAAAATTATTTATGTTGGAGATAATGAAGGCGCTAAAAAGTATATTAAAGATGATACTTTAGTAGAAGATTTAAATGGTAAATTAATGACACCTGGTTTAATTGATGGACATTTACATGCATTAATGGCAGTACTTGTTAGATGTGTTATTAATCTTGATCCTTCAATGGATGTAAATGCTATCAAAAATACTACTAAAGATTACATTACTAAACATCCTAATTTACCTGCTTATTTAGGAATGGGTTGGTCTGATTCAATGTTTGGAGAAATCGGTCCTAATAAAGAAGTTCTTGATGAAGTTATTAAAGATAAACCAATATTACTTTTTTCTGCTAGTGGACATTGTGCTTGGGCTAATTCAAAAGCATTAGAACTTGCAGGAATTGATAAAAATTTTAAAGATCCAGATAAAGAAACAGGTCATTTCTTTATGAGGGATAATGATAATAATCCAACTGGTTATGTTAAAGAGACAATATGTTTAAATATTGTATTAAAAGGTGCTCAATATACTCCTTATGAGATGCTTGAAGATGAAGCTATTAGATTAGGAAAATATTGTGCTTCAATGGGTTTAACATCATTAGTTGATTGTGGTAACTATGATTTCTTTGAAAATATTGTTAATGATGATTTAATGGCTGAATTTGAAAATATTGATTGCCCAGTTAGACTTGATATGTGTGGTCTTATTGGAAATAGTTCTAATATTGAATCTGCATTTAAAGAATCTGATAAATTACATAAAAGATATATGGGAGATATGTTTAGATGTACATTCTTAAAAATTATTAATGATGGTACAATTGAAAACTTCTCTGCAGCTATACCTAATGCTTATCCTGGAGCAGATGTAGTTAAACCTACATTTAATGCTGAACAATTAGCTTATTGGGGTGAAAAAGCTGCTAAAGCAGGTCTTGATTTTAATGTTCATGCAATTGGTTCAGTTACAGTCCATGAATTATTAACTGCTGCTGGTATTTTGCGTAGAAAAGGTTATAAAGACTTAAGAATTATCTGTTCTCATTCTGCATATGTTTATCCAGATGATTTAGGATTATTTGCTGAACATAATGTTGTTGCTAATTCAACTGGCTGTTGGTTTGCAGCAATGGATGAAGAAAACGAAAAGATTGTTGAAGAGTTATCTTTAGCTAAAGCTTATCCTATGAAATCTATTAAATGTTTTGGAGCTAAATTGTCTTTAAGTAGTGACTATCCTACTGATACAACGGCATTTATACCTTTACCAAATATTGAAGTCGCATTAACTCGTCAAAAGTTAGGTGATAGAGATGGATTTATTCACGATAAAAAAGAAAGATTAACATTAGATGAAATCATTGAAGCTTATACAATTAATAATGCTTACGAGATGAGAATGGAAGATAAAATCGGTTCAATTGAAGTTGGTAAATATGCAGATTTAGTTGTATTTAATGAAAATTTATTTGAAATTGATCCTTATACAATTCATGATGTTAAAGTCTATGAAACTATCATGAATGGTGTTACAAGATTTAAATTAGATAAATAAAAATATTAAATAAATAATGTATAAAAAACTAGGATTATACCTAGTTTTTTATTTATTTTTGTTTATGTATTTAAAAAAGATTTAAATTTAGAATTATTTAATTTAGGTTTAATTAAACTTAAAGGTATTTGTTAAATAGAAATGAGATTTTAAAATTAAAATAAATACATTATAACTATACCTAATGTAGAAAATATTAATGAAATCGGAGTAATAATTATTCCATATTTAATAAAAGTAAGAAAGTTAAATTTAATATCATATTTCTTTAATATTGACATCCACATAATTCCAGCTAATGCTCCAATCGGAGTAAGGTATGCGCCAATATTTGAACCAATAATAGTAGAAAATACTGCTAATTCACTTTGATTTTCTAGTATTGAAGAATATAAAACTGACATAGGTATATTATTAATAACATTATCAAATAATGTAGAAGATATAGTATAAGTAAAACCTGTAGCAAATATATTATTATTAGATAATGTTATTAATATATTTTGAATATAATTAACAATTCCATTCTCTTTAAGTGATAATACTAAAATGAACATAGACAATATAAAAGGTATTAGATTATATGGTAATCTTTTATAGGTATTTAATATATATGTTTTATCTTTGTATTTAATAGAAAATATAAATAATATTATTGTTAATATTAACATAGCAACTAGGCAAATTAACCACATTTCTAATGATATATAATTATCTATTGAGCGATTTGATAAAATATATTTTTGA